>JBARIB010001068.1:0-15448 GCA_049799535.1 Allostellaceae bacterium
GGCTATCTTATCGCCAACAATTCCTCAGCAATTCTATACGTTTCGGATGTCGGTGCCGCGAATGCCGGCGGCACTTCCATCCCGATTGCGCCCGGCGCAGTATTCATAACGCCATCAGGCTACCGGCCGGCGGGCGCCGTCAGTATCTATGGGGGCGCAACAGGCCAGGCCTTCGCCGCACGGAGATGGTAATGTCGCTGCGCATTTTGGCGGAAGCTGGCATCGCTGCGGCACTGATCAGTTTATCGTTAGTAGCGCGGGCGCTTCCGTTCGCCACCACCACTGCCGCAGCGACCTGGTTCCCGAAGAGACGGGGTCGCCACCCGCGGGGCGTGGCATCTCCGATCATCCTTCGGCTGCTGCAGTCTGCTGCCTTTGCTTTTGGGCTGGGCATAACCCTGCCTACCTTTGCTCAAACGATCAGTGGCTCTTCATTGAACATCACAGGGCAGTCTACGCTGCAGGGCGACGTGGTTATGTGCTCGGGACGGCCTTGGATCGATGTGCGCTGCAATGGCGCAACCGGCGACGGCAATCATGACGATTCGGTCGCGATAAATAACGCGATCGCAACTGCAATAACTAACAATTGGCCTGTGCACTTCCCAGCGGGTACCTATAAAGTGAACTCGCAGATCAGGATAGACTATGCTGGCCAGGCGAGCACCGGTTTCCGGCTGATTTCGGAAGGTGCGGTCATTGATGGTCGAGTTATCGCCTCCGGCCCGGTCCTACAGATCCAATGCGGGGGCGGCACGGCTGCCAATCCGACGGGGTGCTTCTATTTCAAAGAGGAGGGCACTCTTTTCGTCAATGGCAATACGCCCGCCTACGTCGTAGTGATCGGAAAGACCGATTTCTCCGATGCTCACAACTCCGCGAAAATTGATCATCTGATCGTCAATAATGCTAGCACGGCGCCCCTGGCTGGCGGCTGCCAGTTCAATTATCTCCTCGACAGTGATCTATATGCGGTTTGCGTTTCAGCTGGCGGTGCGGCTGGCCTGGCCTTTGAACAAACCCAGTTTTCTCGGATCTCCGGCGCCGGAACGGCGGAGCGCGCCGGCGGCGTAGGTGTGGTGCTCGAGAACGGCTACAACTTCAGTAATACCTTCCTCGCCCTTGACCTCGAAGTTTCCCCAACTTGTTTGTCGGTCACCTTTAATCACAATGGGTTAAACTCTTTCATATCACCTTACTTCAATTGCGTCACCGCAGTCAATGCGACGGCAAGCCTGGGAAACATCCTGATCAACCCCAATTACGGCGGCAATACGGTCAATTACGGTCCACTATCGACAGGAATATCTGTTATCGGAACGGGATCACGGCTCAATTGGCTGTTTCCAGCGGCTTCGTCATATGTCGCCAAGTCGATCGATGATGGGCTCAGCATCTCCAGCTATAATGCTCCCGGCGCATCACTGACCGTTACATTGCCAGCCATTTCCGCCCTCAACGCCGGATGGAGCATGGGATTTGCATCCGACAACGGCAAGGGAATGACCATCGCCGCGACGACCGGCTCCATCCTCGCCGGCGGCAAGAATCTTTCAACAATCTCGTTGGGAGCCGGAAATTACGAATACGTTCGGCTGCAGTCAGACGGGAACAACTTCCGCATCGTCTCCTCCACCCGAAATACGCGTTTGGCGAACGGGTTCGAGGCACCGCCGTGGCCCAGTAATTGGCTGTTCCCGACCAGTTCCGGCTATCAGGCCGCGGCCAGCGACAACGGCAATGTTTTATCGAGCTATAATAGCGGCTCGGGTTTGACCGTAACACTGCCATCGACAGGTGGGCTTCCGGTCGGCTGGGCGATGGGCTTCGCGACAGACAACAACAAGAGCCTCACTATCCAGGTAAACGGCAGCACCGGAGGCCACATCGTCTGGCCAGGTTCAGGAGGATCGCAAACCTCACTATCGATGGCCAATACGGCCCAAGGCGCTTACGAGTTTGCTGTATTACAATATGACGGAAGCGGGACTTTTCGTGTCGTCTCGGCAACTCCGGCAACGGCGCAAGCGATAGGTATGATAGGAGCCGCCGGGATCAGCCATTGGAGCTTTCCTCCAGTGAGTACCTACAACGCAAGCATTGCTGACAACGGCAATATTGTGTCGACACTGAACAGCCCGCTCTCTTATATGGCGCTGACTTTACCTTCGACGACGGGGTTACCAATAGGCTGGACGATCGGGGTCACCACTGACGGCAATAAGACGGCCGCGGTGCAAGTCAACGCGACGGCTGGCGGGCGCATTCTCTATCCGGGGAGTGGCGCAACGACCACTTCGGCTTCACTCGCCAGTGGGAATTATGAGCTTCTCGTTCTGCAATTCGATGGCAGTAATTTTCGCGTAATCGAGACCACCCCGGCCACGGCGACCTCGCTTGGGATGACCGGTAACACTGTCGGAATCAACCGATGGAGCTTTCCCCCGGTCAGCACTTACGCGGCCTCGCAAAGCGACACCGGAAACACCCTCTCAAGCTATAATAGTCCGACTAGCTCACTGACCGCGACCTTACCTTCGACGACGTCGATCGGAGCGGGTTGGATAATGGGTTTCGCGACCGACAACGGCAAGGCGATGACCGTTTGGGTGAATGGCGTGTCGGGTGGTAAAATTCTTTATCCAGCCGGCGCCACTGGCACTGCCGGCACCTCCGTCACGCTCGCGCCCATCAACTATGAATTTCTCGCGCTGCAGTTTGACGGCAGCAATTTCCGGATCACGTCGATTACGCCACGCAGCGCGGCTGCACTCGGCATGGTCGGGCACCAGATCATCAGCGGGGCAACTCCGGCAGTCGCCTCGGGATCGAGCGATTGCGGCAGCTCGCCTTCGATTGGAGGTAATGACAGCGCCGGGCGGGTCATTGTCGGCGGAAGCAATGGCGGCCAGTGTACGATTACATTCGCATCGCCATGGCCGAACCCTCCGGTCTGCTCGGTATTTGACGAGACCACAGGGAACCTAGTGCGACCGGTCGCTTCCTCGACTGGCAGCATCTCATTCGCCGGCAGCTTCACCGCGGGCGATAGCCTCGCTTACCATTGCGTCGGCTACCAATGACCCGATCTGCTGTCGCCAATGGCGTTGAAATCGCTTCGATTTTGGAGAGCGCCTCGATGCTACAGGTGTCTATCGTTAGGGAAAAGCTTGCTGCGATTACACCGGGTCACGACGAGACTGCGGCGATCTGTGTTTCATGGATCTCGCGGCAGTACATCTAATGCCTGCCTCTAACCAAAAGCGTACCTCCCTAGTGTCATATACCTGGGGAGGCTGGGCGAATGACGACGCGGCATCCCGCTTCAGCGATGTCTTTCAGCCGAGTCCCGGGATATTCTCGCCCGGTTACCCCCTGGTCCCGCCAGATCGCGAGCGGGTACGGTTGTGGGATTTTCCAGTCGGCTATAATACAATTTACACACCGCGCTCCTACGAGGCGATCAGTTTCGCGGAGCTCAGGGCCTTAGCCGACAGTCACGACATCACTCGGCTCGCCATTGAAACACGAAAGGACCAAATCGAGAAGATCGGATGGGTAATCAAGTCGCGCAATGAAAAAAACCCCCGGCCGGATGCCGCGTCGCGGATCGAAATGCTTTCCGAATTCTGGCAAAAGCCGGATGGAGACCAGCCCTTCGCAACATGGCTTCGCGAGGCGCTCGAGGATGTACTTGTGCTCGACGCGCCGGCTTTCGAGATCCGACGGAACCGAGGCGGCGACATCATCGGGCTCGACGTCGTCGACGGTTCGACGATCAAGGTGCTGCTGGACGATACCGGGCGGCGGCCGTCGCCGCCCGCCCCCGCCTATGAGCAAGTCATTCACGGGCGGCCGTGGCGCCTTTTGACTCGCGACGAGCTGATTTACCTGCCGAGAAATCCGCGTCCGCATAAGGCGTATGGCTTCAGCCCTGTCGAGCAGATCGTAGTGACAGTGAACATCGGGCTGCGGCGACAGGTAATGCAGCTGCAACATTTCACGGAAGGCAACGTTCCGCCGGGCCTGCTCAACGCGCCAGACAACTGGAGCCCTGAACAGATCCATCATTTTCAGGAATGGTTTGACTCGATCCTGGCCGGCAATACCGGGAATCGGACTCGGCTCGTCTGGGCTCCAAACGGGGCCAAATACCAAGCCTTCAAAGAGGCTCCATATAAGGATGATTTTGACGAGTGGCTGGCGCGAATCGTCTGCTATGCATTTTCGTTGCCGCCAACCGCATTCACGCCGCAAGTCAATAGAGCCACTGCGCAGACTGCGCAGGAGACCGCTGTTGAGGAGGGACTCGCTCCATTAAAGGGATGGGTCAAACGGCTGGTCGACACGCTCATCCAAATAAAAATGGGTCACGTCGACCTCGAATTCGCCTGGTCAGATGTCCGCCCGACAGACCCCAAGGATCAAGCGGCCATCCTCGGCGGTTACGTCAGGGACGGGATTTATGCGCTCAATGAGGCACGCAATCTTCTTGGGCTTGGCCCGGTCGAGGGCGGCGACGAACCGATGTTCATGACTGCGCAGGGACCGGTGTCACTGCGCGAGGTTGCCGGGGCGAAAGCAGGCGCTAATGGACAGAATAGTGAAGATCCGGATCGTCGCACTCGCCCTCAGGTCTCTTCCACTTAAGCAAGACGAGCCGGCTGTTTGAGAGGCCCGCCAATAAAGCAGCGGACTGGCTTCTAAGCCGATCGTGACGCGCGCACCGGGGTCGCCCGCCGCTACTTCTACTTCCCCACGCCCGAATGGTCTCGAGTGAAATGCGCTTCGGTCAATCGCGCGATCGCAATGGCAATGGGATGCCTTGTCTCCCCAGTACGTGGATCGAGCAGCTTAGCTCATTGCTCAACGCCGATGAATAGGAACAGGAGCCCCTGATGAGTGTACTGCCCTCCGACATCGTCGTCTATGGCTCGGCAAATATGCCCGAGGCTGACGGCACGATCACCGGCGGCGCGGTCGATTTCACGCGACGAGTCGCATTTTACGACATCGCCCCGGCTGGTACTGTTGATGTCATATCGAGCTCAGCCAGCGACGTCGCAACGAAGATCACTTATTACGGCCGGGATCCAACCGGTGTGATCCAGATCCAGACGCTGACGCTGAACGGGCAGACCTGGGTCGCCGGAGCACAGCCGCTTGAGCGATTGCTCTATGCGGCTTTGTCGGGAGCCACGGCGAATGGTCCGGTAACCAACCCCGGAGGGACCGCGGCGGTTGGTGATGTGGCGCTCGCCGCGCACAATTGCGTTTTGCCGGTAGGCGCGGTCACGACTGACACGACAGTACGAACGGCGCAAAGCGGCTCAGCCAATCACAGCGGTACCACCCCGGCGTTGTTCAAATTGGAGACCGGTGACGGCGCCAGCGCCGCAATCGGACAGATCATTTGGACTAAGTCGGGGACTGGCGCCAACCAGCTGCGTCAGATTATCGCCGCCTCCGATTATGGAACCGATGTGGTGGCGGTCAGTCGCGACTGGGCTATCGTCCCAGACGCTACGACTACCTATAAAATTCTGCAAGGAATGTTGTTCGAGATTGGTCCGAATCCGGTAACTGCGGTGATCCGGATGTTCTCGACGACTGCAGCCGATTCAGCCGCTGGCTCTCAACGCATCTATTACGAAAAGGTCTTTGTCGTTAACAACAATACCGCCACGGCGTTGACCGGCGCACAGATCGAGGTTGCAAGCGAAACACCGGGCATACCTTCGGGCGCGCTTTTGGATTTGGCGCTCGCGACCACTCTAAACGATACCGGTACAATAGCCAACCGGCAGACTGCGCCGTCTTCCGGCACAGGCGCATTTACCCCGCAGCCTGCCTTCCTCAGTGTGCCTGGTCCGGGCAACTTGCCGTCAGGGGCAGCCCCCAATGCCGCGAGCGCGCAGGGGGTATGGTTGCGGCTGACATTGCCGGCCGGCACCGCGGCCTATAAGGGCTGGGCCGATCTTAGGACGCAAGGAACCACGACGTAAACTTACACTGTCAATGGCGGGCACCTCTCGGCGCGTGAGAAGAGTTCCCGATTGCTCGCATCTCCCACGCTCATCCGCTCAGTTCTTGATACAGCAAATGGCTATGACTGTGGCGACCCACCTGGCGGTCTTTTTTGCGACGGACAGCAAGATCCTCCGTCGAAAGGTTATCCCCGATGACGACGGGGAGCTTGCCCAATTGCGCCCGGAACCGGGCGAGAGCATGCTGCTGTTGCCGGTTGCCCGCCCCTTTGATGATGCGGCGTGCCGAGCCGCGATCGCTGAAGCGACGGGTTGTAAGCCGCCTAGCGGGCGGTGTTGCGTCCTCGACGAATCGGGGGATGTAGTCGCAATATGCAATGCTGACCCCGCCCTCGATACACATCCGCAGGGTCAACTAATCGCAAATGAGCATGCTCGACCCGGCGACCGCTACATCGGCGGAGTGTTTCTGAACGGAGAAGAGTAAAGCTCGCTTCGACGGTGTCACACCTAACATCAAGTATTTGGCTCTTCGGCTGCGTTATCGGATTTCCTCTATTCCTTATTCATCTGAGACACTCGTTACTCTGACATTGGCCAGGTTTTTGCTGTGCGAGAAAACAAATGTGTCCTCCATACGACTTCCACAGCACACAGCACCTTGTGGATTGGTTCGGCCGGGGCTCGTAGAATCGCCAGCCGCCGCAATCGGGCTCTTCGTCCATTCGCGGTCCGCACGTGACCCAAATCTACATCATCTCAGGCACGTCATGGACGGTGCCTGCAGATTGGAACGCCGGAACTAACAGCATCGAGACGCTAGGGGCCGGCGGCGGGGGCCAGACTGCAGACCCTTCTTATGCTGGTTCCGGCGGGGGCGGCGGTGCTTATTCCCAAATCACAAATCTCTCGCTGCAAGGCGGCGTCAGTATCGCACTCCAGGTCGGAAGCGGTGGAGCCGCTGGTTCCGCAGGTGGAGATACATGGTTTAACGGCGCGAGCCTCAGCGCCTCATCTGTGGGCGCCAAGGGTGGTGCTGCGGGTACTGATTTAACCGGCGGAGCCGGGGGGAACGCATCGAACGGCATTGGCACAACGAGATTTTCGGGCGGTGACGGTGCGAGTCCCGGACCGAATCCCTGGACCGGAGGTGGAGGCGGCGGAGCAGCCGGCCCGAACGGGGCAGGCGGCACCGGGGGTAGTCCAAACAACAGCACCATCGCCGGAGCGGGCGGCGGTGGCGGGAGTGGCGGCGGTTCGGCTGGGTCCGACGGCGACATCTCTACCGGCAGCGGCGGAGCGGGCGGCAACGGCAATGGGGGGACCGGCGCCGGTGCAGGCGACAACGGTTCGGGAGCCGGCAATGGCGCCACCGCGACCGGAAGCGGCGGCGGCGGCGGGAAATACCTTACCTCCGACAATGGTGGCGACGGCGCTACCGGTAGGGAGTTCGACAGCAGCCACGGCTCGGGCGGGGGTGGCGGGGGTGGTGGTGGGCGCAACGGTGCTGCTGCAGGAAACGGCGGCAAGGGTGTCAGTTACGGTGGCGGCGGAGGTGGTGGCGGCTATCCCGCGAGCGGCACGGCCTGGGGCACTGGCGGCGCTGGGGGAGACGGCATCATCGTCGTCACCTACACATCAGCAAACACCACCGCAATAACCGCAGAATCCGGGGCCAGATTGGAATTTGTGACGGCTGAACGCTCAGATGCAACAACCTCGCTCGAGGCGGGCAGTGGCATCCTGGGAAGTGGTGCTGTCGCGGCAGAATGGCGTGCGCTACGCAGATCATCCTCGCGAGCCGCAAGCGAATGTCTCGCCACGACGAGAGGTGATTCTGAACTCCTATTTGAGCGGAGTATTCGCATTGCCAGTGACTCGAAATTTACGCTGGAACCTCTGCAGGGTGTTACTCGTGATGCGAGTGTCCCGGATGAGACTCTTGCCGTGCTAAGTCCTGAAGCCCTTGCCACCTCGGAATGGAGGGCGAGCGGTGCACGTGTCTCCGCCGCCGGACTCCTGAACCTTGAATGGGCAGATCCGCCCGCCTTGGTGCTCGTATCGCCTGGAAGGCTGCTGCGTTCGGCCGGTAAAGTCCGGGTCCTCTCAGCCCCAGGCAGCATACACCCTCTCCGAGGACAGTGAGTTTGGTATGCGTTTGACGACGGCATTCGACCCGATCGAGGTCGGGGAAACCGACAATTTTTCATTTGATTTTACCGCCGATTTGGGCGCCGCAAGCATCACTTCCACAAGCTGGACTTGCGAATTAGCGCCTTTCCAGACGGCAATAGATCCGTCACCGCAGTCGCGAATCCTTTCTGTTTCGACGCAAACTGCGATTTGGGTGCGGTCTCCTGTGGATGGTTCGCTGCAGACCCGCACGGGGTGGTTTTCGGTGGGTATGGTCGTCGGAATGCCTGCCTCCGCTGCCGACGGTACCTATATTCTGGAAGCCACAGCCAACCTCAGCGATGGCCGCGTGCTGAAACTCAATGCAACGGTTCAATGCAAACTACCAAGCGGATGAGATTTGCAACCCCGTGCATTTCCCGGGTCATAAAGAGCAGAAGGTCGAAAGGCATAAAATCTGGAACGTTATGCACTCGTTTTTATAATCGTGCTTGCGATGTAAAAATACTCATAGATTGAGTTGCTTTACAGCTTAGCTTGGCTATTCAAGCGTCATTCTAACTGCAGACTGGGATCCGAGTAATGCGGCTCTACGGGGCAATCCAAAAAATCGAAGCTCAGGACGATGGGACTGTGTACGTGCACGGGATCGCGACGTCAGAGGCTGTTGACGACCAGGGAGAGATCGTACGCGCCGATGCCATGCGGGCAGCGATCCCCGAATACATGCGCTTTCCGGCTTTGCGTGAGATGCACCAGCTCTTAGCGGCTGGAACGACGCTCGAAGCAGAAGTCTGCGACGATGGCACAACCCGCATTGTCGCCCATGTTGTCGATCCGGTTGCAGTATCGAAGGTGAAAAACCAGGTATATCGAGGTTTTTCGATTGCTGGCCGCGTGACCCAGCGCCAGGCTGGAAACCCCAAGACGATCACCGGTCTTGTGCTCAACGAAATCTCTTTGGTCGATCGCCCCGCCAATCCCGAAGCGGTTTTCGACTGCTGGAAGGCTACGGCCTGTGCAGAGGCTCCTATCCATAGAACTGGTGACCCCGAGCCGGGTATTGAGCCAATTCCCCCAATCCAAGAGCCCTTTAACTCGCCAATTCAGATTTGGGCTTGCGGGCTTTCCGGCCACCGGCACCTGGCCAAGGCAGATGCGCGCAAATGCCTCGAAGGGCGCAGCGCCAAGGCATCTGCAGCCAGCCCGGAACGGGGCAATTCGAAGGCCCCAAGAATAACGGGTCCAAAGACTGAGGCCCGGACCGGTAATGGCGATGACGCCAGTGACTCCAGTGCGCCCGACTCTGGCGTGCGGTTTGCCGATCCCGCGTACCTGAACGGAAAGGAACATTATCCAAGCGCCGCTGACGGTCGCACCGTTGCTGCCGCGAACAATAATACCAAACGTGACAATCCCCAAAGGTGCACAGACGATCAGCTCAAGCGCATCAGAGGCGCTATCGTCGCCGGATGGAAGGAAAAGGTCGACATGGACCCACACTCTGCCGACGATGATAAAAAGGCGTCTCAGGGTGCACTGACGAAAGTACTTTGGGATCTTTGTCGCATTGTTCGGCTGATCATGGATCTCGAGTGGCTCAGGGGCACCCTGGATCTGGAAGTGGCCTCTGAGAGCGATGCCTCTCCGCCACCGGCTCGCCTCCAGTCGATTATTACCGAACTGTATGACTTCTTGGAGCCCCTGGTCACCGACGGAACCGCCGAACTTATGGCGGATGCAGATAAGGATGGCTTACTCTTTGCGGATGCATTTCCTGAAATGCTGTTCATGGCCGCTGGCGCAACGGGGCCGGCGCGGACCGCCGCTCTCCTCAAGAAGGATCGCCCGTGCACGCGCACGATCGTAGCCGCTCTTCTCGCCAAGGCCATGCATTCGCGCGGTGACCAGGCGCTTCTAAATATGGCCTATTTCGCGTGCGATAAATGTCCACAAATGGGGGGCCTTTTGACCAAGGAGAGGGAAAACCTCGGAAAGGCGCGCGACTGTCTGCAGAGAGCGGGCGCTTTCTCGATCCCAGCGTCAGTGGAGGAATCCGCTGAACACGAGCCGCTACTGTCAGATTCGGAAGTTGCTGTGGCGGGTAGCCGTGGGGTCGACACCCTGGAAGTACTCGATGCGATTGCCGCCGTACTCGGGAAGCGGGAGCGAGCGCATCAGCAATTGATGGACGTTGCCCATGAATGCCTCAGCAAATTGACCGATGGGGCCGTCAGCGCTATGAAATTTGGTGCACGGCATTCGAGAGAGACTATGGAGTATCTCCGAACTGCACGCGGCTATCTGCTCGCCGCCGGAGCAACCTGCGACCAGAGGCCCGACCCTGGCTCAAATGAAGTCAACGAAGAGCATTGGCCGACCGAGACTGACCCCCAAAAAGCAGCAAACCTGGAAGACCTGAGAAAGACGCCGATCGCTGAGCGGGCCGAAGAGGCTGCTTTGATCACGGTTGTCACGGAGATCGTTCCGATGCTGGAGCGGCTGACAAAACGGGTTGACGAAATAGCTCGGACACCGTTACCGCCGCTAACGATGGCCAAGGGTGTGGTATCGATTTCAAAGCAGCAAGACCAGGCCAACAGTGTTCGCAGCGGGGACCCAGATCTCTCGCCGGAAGCAATTGCCGCCGCACTGGCGAAGATGACCAAGGAGGAGCAGACGCTGACCCTGATAAAGGCCAGTTATGCTAATCCAATCCAAATCGCAGGCTCAGCCGCCACGGACCCTGAACCAAGGCCTTGCACATTGCGGACGGCCCCAGATGCAACAAGAAGCTAGATGCCCAACAGAGCTGTGGAACAACTACGGCTACTTCGAAGTGTACCGCCGTCGCTTTAACCCGGAAGAGTGCCAAGCGATTATCGAGCTGCACCGGCTCAACCCTGCGATGCCCAGCAAGATGTGGGGTGCAGGGGGGTCGACTATACGAGACAGCGATCTCTTTTGGATCCCACGCAGGATAGACACAGAATGGATTTTCTGTCGATTGTGGGAGGTAATTACTCAATACAATCGCGATTATGGTTTTGAGCTGGCAGAGGAATTGGGGCAGGCGCAGCTGACACGCTACCGCGCCGGTCAGCATTACCAGTGGCATATGGACCTCGGGTCGGGCCAATTAAGCCTCCGAAAGATCACTGCAGTTATCGAACTCACTTCAAAGGAGTCGGTGACGAGCGGCGGGATCGAAGTGTTTTATGGTCAATCGGTGGACAACAAAGTCGATCTCGACATCGGTGATGTTATTGTATTTCCTTCTTTCGTCATGCATAGGGCATTGATGGTACAAGGCGGTACCCGCTGGAGTCTCGTCTTTTGGCTAAACGGGATGAAACCGTTAAGGTGAGCCTCACGATATCACTTGTGCAAATTCGAAATTCCTCGAGATTCGAGCTGCCGAATTCGGCGAAATAGCCCACAATCACGGCGGACGCATAAACCGGCCGAAAGGCCGTCCTCAAGCCCAGCGCTTCTCTGGGCTGCTCATTGCTTCCCTCTTTTCGGGAGGAAGATTTGATGAACCCAATCACTCAAGAATCGCTCGAGCTCATGAAAGGAGCTCTGGCAAATCCGAACTCTACACTCACAAAATCGATTTCGACTGCCACTGGCCTGCTGGCCTATGACCTTCAGGCTCCGGCGAAGAACCTTTACCCCTTCGTCACTCCCTTGAGGAATATAATTCCCCGGGTCGGCGGAGGCGTTGGCTCCGCAACCAATTGGCGGCAGGTCAACGCGATAATTGGCTCGGGTTTCGACTCGATGGGGTGGGTCCCGGAAGGTCAGCGCTCGGGTCAAATGTCGTATTCGACCTCGACCAAGACATCGACGTTTGTCACGATTGGCGAGGAAGACGCTGCCACCTTCGAAGCAATTTCCGCCGGCCGCACGTTCGAGGATGTGCAGGCGACAATGGCGTTTCGCCTCCTGCAGAAGATGATGCTGAAGGAGGAGATGGCGATCCTCGCCGGCAACGCCTCACTGACTCTCGGCACGCCTGCAACCCCAACCTTATCTGCATCGGGTACCGGTGGAACTCTCCCGGCCACGACCTACTTTGTAAAGGTGGCGGCACTGACGCTCGAGGGTTATCAGAACTCCAGCATGCTGGGAGGTATCGCTACTTCGAAGACCGTAACCGGCGCCGATGGCAAGAGCTTCACCCTGTCGGGCGGTTCGTCGAACATCAGCGCTGAGGCAAGCCAGGCGGTTACGCTCGGCCAGACTCTATTCTGCACCGTCACTCCGACCCAGGGGGCGGTTGCGTATGCTTGGTACGTCTCGACGACGAGCGGCACCGAGACGTTGCAGGCGATCACCACAATCAATAGCCTTACCATCAGCGCCCCGCTAAGCGCAGGGAATCAATCGCAAACGGCGATCACCGCCGATAACTCTGCGAACCCGACATATGCGTATGACGGCCTATTGACCACCGCGCTCAAGGCAGGATCGAACGCATACGTCAACATTATGCCGACCGGCACGGCAGGGACCGGGTCGGCGTTAACGGCCTCGGGCCGTGGTTCGGTGGTCGAAATTGATACAATGTTCCAGAAAATGTGGGACAATTTCCAGCTGTCGCCCACCGTGCTCTACGTCAACTCGCAGGAGTTAAAAAACATTACCGCTAAGGTACTGTCAAACGCGTCGGGGCCGTTGTTGCGTTATGAGACGCCCGCGGATGGCAGTGCTGGTGAGTATCAACTTACCGCTTCCGGAGTGGTACAGTATTATTACAACCCATTTGCTATAAACGGCGGACTGCGAATTCCCATCAGAATTCATCCGCGTGTGCCGCCTGGGACGATCATTGGTTGGACGGAAAACCTGCCGATCCAGTACCAATCCAACGAGGTGCCCAACGTAGCCGAGATCAAGACCCGGCAAGACTACTACCAGATCGACTGGCCCATCGTCACCCGGCAGCGCCAAGTCGGCGTTTACGCGGAGGAAGTGCTCGCGGTCTATGCACCTTTCGCGATGGGAGCGATCTGCAACATCGCTAACGGGTGATGACGGTGTCTGATTGCTTTGGTATTCCGCCGAAACCGCGAGCTGTTGCACCCCCCGGGTCCATCCCGGGGGGCCCACGTGAACGAGAATTGAGACTGCTCCGTGCAGCTTTCGGCCAGAACGAGGCTAATCACGGCACAGAATGCTACCCGGTCGCGGCTGACGGCTTGGTATGGGTGCCGCTTGCAGCTGCTGGTCCGCTGATCTGGACAGGCGGGTTCGCCACGATACCCAGCACCGATCAATCGATTTCGGCCGGTATGATCAACCTGCAACATAGGGACGCTGTAGCCTGCTCCTATCGAGGCCGCCAGTATACAAGTGATGAGAGAGGCAACCTGCAGGTGCCTGCTGAGGCTGCTGCAGAACTGTTGGCTCACGGTTTTGGGCCGATTGAAGGCCGATTAGTGTTGCCATCGCATGCCAAGCGGCTTACGGGCAGCCTTGCCGAGAAGGATCGCTCCAGTGGCCTTCGGTGATCTGACCACGCTGGCCGATGTCAAAGCATGGCTTCAAATGGGGCCGGGCCCCTTCCCGGTGGTCGACGATGCACTCTTAGTTCGTCTGATCACTGCGGCAAGCCAGTACATACAAGCTTGGCTCAACCGGCAGATTGCGAGTAGTGATTACATCGAAATCTGTGATGGTACGGGCGGTCAGAGGATGCAGTTTGGCTGCTTTCCAGTCGCGGCTGTGGCGTCGCTGACCATCGAGGGACAACTAGTTCCGCCGGCGACCGCGACTTCGTCTGCTGGTTACAGCTTTAGCTCCACGCAGCTGGTGCTTCGCGGCTATACGTTCACCCGGGGCCCCCAAAACGTTGTCGTTACCTACACGGCGGGGTACCTGACCACCCCTCCCGAAATTGCTCAAGCCTGTATTGAGCTCGTCGCACTCCGCTATCGCGAACGCGCCCGCATCGGCGAAATTTCAAGATCGTTGGGCGGCGCCGAGACGGTCAGTTATTCGCAAAAAGATCTTAGCGACGGCATCAAGACGCTGCTCCAACAATACCGTCTGGCGGTCCCGATAGCTTCACTGCGGCCGATCATGGCCTCAACGGGCACTGACGCTGCGATAGTTTCGGGTGTTCTGTGATCGCCGCTTATCTGGTCGGTGACGACAAAGTGCTGGGTTGGTTGAGTTCCGCGGCAGAGATCGCGAACTCGGGGCTAGCGCGCTCCATCACCAACCTGACAATTGATCTTCGTGCCAAGGCTAGAGACGACGGCCAGGTCAGTGATCGAATTTTCGCGGACCGCTCTAGGTCGCTGCGATCGAGCGTAGATTGGAGAACTGACCAGAGCGCGCAGATAACCACGCTCCGCCACATCAAAGTCAAGCCTCGCTCACGCGCATTCGGCACGTCTAGCAACCATAGCTTGAAAGAGACCTTGCGAAATGAAAAACAGGCGTTCGCGCCCGCGAGCACTACTTGGACGATCAGAATGGCTGCACCCGGCCGCCAGATGGATCTCCCAGGGTACTCCTTTTTGGGTTCGGCGCTGGACGAATTTGCACCGAGGATCCGCGACGAGGTAGATGCGGCACTGGGCGACGCGCTGAGGCAATAACCGCCTCATTCCTATGCTGTATACTGCCGAGCGCAATCGATGATAATACGGGAAGCAATTTACGCCGCACTGTGGGAGCGTGCCGCTGGTGCAGCACGTTTCACTACAGCAAATCGACGTCTCCGGCATTGGGCGGATCTCGCGCCCGCCGAGCAGCCAGCATTGTTTCTGAGCGAAAAGGGGGGCAACGCTGCGATAAAAAGGCTCGGAGCGCCGATTGTGTGGACGCTCTACGCCGATTTCTACGTCTACGCCCACTCGAGCGATCCATACTTAGCGCCGGGAACAATTCTGAACCCGCTCCTTGACGCTCTAGAGGCCGCTTTGGCGCCGGAGCCAACAACTGGCATCCAGGACCTTGGCCTCCCTCAAATGGTTCAACACGCCTATATTGCAGGCAAAATTGAGACAAGCGAAGGCGTTCTTGGCGATCAGGCAATCGCGATCGTGCCCGTCGAAATCCTGTGTATTTGACGGTATTTCACATTGCGGGACGATTTCCTATGGCGCTACCTGAATAGTTTTGCCGCGTACTCTTTCGAATGGACGATGAATGCTATATGAACATCTCAATATGATCCTCAAACCCGGACCGCTTTCAATTTCAATCGACGAGCAGATGACTGCGCCATTCTCGAAGCTCGATAATTGAGCGAGACTCGCGGGCCTGGAATGTGTCGCCCACGCTACTAAAGAGCTGGTGAAGCGGCTCTCTTA
>JBARIB010001069.1:0-3248 GCA_049799535.1 Allostellaceae bacterium
ATCTGGTCGAGAACGATCTCCTCGAGCAACTGCTCGAAATCGTCCGGAACGTCGATGCCCGAGCCCCAAAAGATCTGACGAAAATACTCGGCGAAGGGCAGCTCGTGCGGATCGTGCGCGTTGATCCGGCGCACCCGCCGGCTGACCGTGAAGGTGACCTCGACCATTTCGTCGAGTGTCGGCCGATAACCGGCCGCGCACAGCGCGCAGTCGTATTCGTCCTTGTTGACGCTCTTCAACGTCGTGCTCGTGTCGAGGACGCCGCCGCAGCCAGGGCACAGCACATTCCACGACAGCTCGAAGAGCCCAAGGCGCGCAGCGTGCAGGAAGGCGGCAATGGCGCGCTCTTCATCGACCCCGGATTGGCGCGCGAAGTCGATCGCATTGACACGGCAGAGTGCGCGATCGGGCGCGTCCCGCACCAGTTCCTCGATCGCCGCGGCAGCCTCGGGATCGGCCGATTGCCGCAAAAGCGTGAACAAATTGTCAGCCTCGCTCATCTCGCTATCCCAGGTTTAAACACGCTGGAGCTCGTCAGGGAATCTCGTAGACAGCCATCTCTTCGGCGACGCCGCGCAGCGCGCGTCGATGCGGGACCGGTTCGAGCCCGGTGGTTTCGAGCAGCTTGCAGGATCCAGGATGTCTTACGACCGACCCGGTCGCCAGGATCGAACGCGAGTCGGCCAGACCCTGCACGCGTGCCGCGATGTTGACGGTACGGCCGAAATAGTCCTGGCGGTTGTCGAGAACGACGGCGAGGCAAGGTCCCTCGTGGATGCCTATCTTGAGCAGCAGTCCATCGCCGGTGCCCGCGTCTTTGAAATCGTTCATCGCATCCCGCATGCGCAGCGCCGCGGCGACCGCCCGATCGGGCGTCGAAAAGGTCGCCATGACCGCGTCACCGCTGGTCTTGACCACAGCCCCGGCTTCGCCCGCAATGATGTCGTTGAGAAGCTCGAAATGCGCCCGGACCAGGTCGAAGGCAACCAGGTCGCCCACCCGCTCATAGAGCTCGGTGGAACCTCTGAGGTCAGTGAACAGGAACGTCAGACTGGTGATCTTGAGACGCTGGTCGACATCGATCGTGTCGGCCCCGTAGAGATCGCGAAATACTTGGTTGGTCAGCAGCCGCTTTGCGCTCAGGAAGGGCTTGCGCCGGCTGAGGAGCTCATTGAGCCGGTCCGTCGCCACCCACAGCCTGGGCAAGACGCGCGTGTCGGTGCGGTTTTCGAGCGACAGGCGCAGCGGCCCTGGGCTAAGCTCGATCGTGTCCGTTGCTGGACGCACCTTGTCGAAAAACAGCGAGAGGCTCTGGCGCTCACGCGTCGGCTCGCCCTTGACCGCGAGGAATTGGGTCATGTGGGTCACCGGGTCGAGAAGCATCACGAGTTTCGCCGGCAGCTGCAGTGACAGCAGGGCCTACTCTCCAGGCGGAAGCTCGACGGTGTCCAGGGTGACGTCCTCGATCACCTGATCGAGATTCTCCGGCAGATCGATCGCCGAGCTCCAGAACACTTGGCGAAAGTACTCCGCGAACGGAAGTTCGTTCGGATCATGTGCCGCAATCCGGCGCACCCGCCGGTTGACCGTGAATGTCACCTCGACGATCTCGTCCAGGATCGGCTCATAACCGGCCGCACACCAAGCGCAATGGTACTCCTCGCGGTTCATGCTCCTCAATGTGGAGCTTGCGTCGAGCACGCCGCCACAGCTCGGGCACAGCACATTCCAGGAGAGCTCGAAGAGACCGAGGCGCGCGGCGTGCAGAAAGGCGGCGATCGATTTCTCTTCGTCGAGCCCCCTCTTCGCCGCGAAATCCAACACGTTAACCCGGCAGAGGTCGCGATCCGGCGCATCCCGCACCAGCTTCTCGATCGCACCGACAATGCCGGGCTCGGCGGATTGTTGCAAAAGCGGAAACAGGTTTTTGGCTTCGCTCATTTTGAAATCCGATCCCGCATCGCTGCACGGAAGCCTTGGGACGCCTCGGAAATCGCACGGGTCTCTCGCCGATCCGACGCAATCACCTTCGCCCGGCCACCGCCATGCCGTCGCCACTCGAACGTTAAATTTGGTTATGAATTGCGCGCGCGCTAGCTACCCTGCTGCCACCATGCTGTCAGCATTGTTGAGCGACAACGGCTCATGAGACCCGCCGACCGGCTTTTTCAAATCATTCAGATCCTGCGGCGCACACCTAAACCGATAACCGCCGACGCCCTCGCGGCCGAGCTCGAGACCTCCAAGCGGACGGTCTATCGCGACATCGCCGACCTCATCGCCCAGCGGGTACCAATCAGGGGCGAGGCCGGAATCGGCTATGTGCTGCAGCCGGGGCTCGACCTGCCGCCCCTCATGCTGACGCCCGACGAGATCGAAGCCGCCGTGCTCGGCGCTCAATGGGTGGCGCGCCATAGCGATGCGGAGCTGGCGCGGGCGGCTCAGGATCTGATCGCCAAGATCGGCGCTGTCGTCCCGGAACGGCTTCGGCCCTTTGTATTCGAGCCGGTGACCGAAATGCCGCCGGCCCGAAGCCTCGCGACTGATGGCCTCGACATGGCGCGGGTGCGCGCGCAGATTCACGCCGGCCGGAAAATCCAGCTGTGTTATCGCGACGAACAGGGCCGCGAGAGCGAGCGCATCATTTGGCCGGTGACGGTGGGCTACATGGAGACGGTCCGCCACCTGATCGCGTGGTGCGAACTGCGCCAAGACTTCCGAAGCTTTCGCACCGACCGGGTGATCGCGGCGGGGTTCCTCGACGAACGCTACCCCGAGCGGCCGAGCGCGCTGCGGGCGAAATGGCGGCGGACGCTCAATCTTCCCAAAGCGACGAACGCGTGACGTCGCCATCTGATCGGCAAGATTTGCTGTGGTCGACAGTTACCGAACCGGCGCGAGCTCGACTTCCTGCTGCCGTCACGCATTTCGCGCCGCATTGCACCGCGCCGGGCGACATCGAACCGATCACGCCGAAGCACGCGCCGTGGCGCCCAACGAATATGCCCTCTTCGCATCGGGCGCCATCACCGGGTGGTGCGCGGAGCTGTGCATCGGTCGGCTACGGCGATATCCAGGGGCTGTGGCTCAGCAGACGATCAATGCAGCCGTGACATTATTTCGCTTGTGCGAGCGATCAGAGCCGGATAGAGATGCGACTAATTCGCATTCGCTTCAGGCCAATTTGTGGAAGACACCGGATGCCTCGTTTGACGATCGGTCTTCTCCTTTGGTTTTCAGCCTTGCCG
>JBARIB010001070.1:0-1612 GCA_049799535.1 Allostellaceae bacterium
GAGCAAAACCTACAGGCGGACCCGAACAGACTCCGGACGCTGACCGTCACATCAAGTGCCAGCTACTACACTCCTCGACGTCCAGGACGATTTCATCCTCAAGCTCGGCGACAGCTTGATCAATGAAGCACAGCATAATGAGCCTGGATCGAGGCTGTTTGTATAATCGCTTGCGCATCAGCTCTGGATCCATCTGGTCCGCCGCTATTTCGAGTTGCAGCCGAGCTCGATCGTCGCGATCGGCGAGTTTGATCGGTCGGTCGTCAATCGGGTCCGGGACTACATCATGGAAAACCTCGGCGAGGATCTCTGCCTCGCCAGCTTGTCAGGTGTGGCGCGCGTCAGCCCCTCTCATTTCGGGCGCGTTTTTCGCCGCGCCTTTGGCGTTCCTCCTCACCAGTTCATCTTGAACGCAAGACTCGATAAAGCCCGCCATTTGTTGGCGGATCGTCGTCTCGCGATCGCAGAAGTCGCGGCCGCCACTGGATTCGCGGATCAAAGCCATCTCACGCGACACTTCCGCAACCGTTTCCGGGTAACGCCCGATCAGTGGCGCCGCGGCTGACCTGTTCTAGGGTTCGGACCCATAAAGTTGTTGGCATGAGCAAGAGGTTGTGATTCACGGCTTCCGAAGAGGGGGCGCGGATGAATCGGGACCAGTTTTGGCTGACGGACGAGCAATTCTCAAAGATCGAACCGGATCTCCCGACTGACACGCGCGGCAAGGCGCGGGTCGACGATCGTCGCATCATCAGCGGCATCGTTCACGTTCTGAAGTCTGGCGGGCGCTGGATCGACGCGCCGCCTGAGTATGGTCCGAGGAAAACCCTCTACAATCGTTATGTGCGTTGGGCGGCCAAGGGCGTGTGGGTCGGCCTCGTTCAAGCGCTCGCGCAAGCCGACGGTCCGCCCGACCAAGTGCTCCTCGACTCTTCGGCCGTGAAAGCTCACCGCTCGGCGGCAGGTGGAAAAGGGGGGAGAAAAATCAAGCCATCGGCCGCTCGCGCGGCGGGCGCTCGACGAAAATTCACGCGCTGACCGACGCTCAATGCCGACCGCTCGCCTTCATGCTGACTGGCGGCCAAGTCGCCGACTGCACACCAGGCGCTCTGTTGCTCGAACAGCTTCCAGATTGCGACATCCTGCACGCCGACAAGGGCTATGACGCCAACGCCATCCGCCGCCAGGTTGAGGAGCGCGGCGCGATGCCCAACATCCCGCCCAAAGCCAACCGCAAATGGAAGAACTGCTTCTCGCCGTTCCTCTCCCCGCAACCCCAACGCCATCGAGCGCATGTTCTGCCGCCTTAAGGACTTCAGGCGCATTGCCACACGATACGACCGAAACGCCACCAACTTCCTCGCAGCCGTCTGCATCGCGGCAGCGATCTGCTACTGGTTATGAGTCTGCACCCTAGGACGAACCGGTGAAGTTCACGCGCTTGACCGCGGGATGAGCGATGAGCGCTGACACGACTTTCGGAGCGTCGTCGGGAGCGTTGGAGATCACATTGACGACGCCCTTGGGAAAGCCGGCGTCGTTCATGATCTGGCCGATCAGGCGATGGGTCGCCGGGCAGACCTCCGACGACTTCAGGATCACTGTATTGCCG
>JBARIB010001071.1:0-2100 GCA_049799535.1 Allostellaceae bacterium
GGATCAAGGTCAGCGCGTCGCTGATCGTGGGCGGATTGTTGAAGCCGTTGGTGAACTGGCCGAAGATCGTCGAGCCGATGCCGATGATGACGGCGAGCACCAGGATCTTGATGCCGGACGACACCACGTTGCCAAGCACGCGCTCGGCCAGAAACGCGGTACGGCCGAAGAGACCGAACGGCACAAGCACGAAGCCGGCGAGGGTCGTCAGCTTGAACTCGATCAGGCTGACGAAGAGCTGGATCGCCATCACGAAGAAGCTGATGATGACGATCAGCCAGGCGACGAGCAGGATGATGATTTGCACCAGGTTCGCGAAGACGCTGGTGAAACCCATCATCCCAGAGATCGCGGTCAGGATCGGCTTGCCGGCGTCGATCCCGACCTCGGCGATTTTGCCAGGCTGAAGAAGCTGCGCGGCGCTGATGGTGCCGCCGCCCGCTTCGATGCCGGGGCCGGCGAAGCTGTTGTAGATGATCTGCGCGAGGTTGTTGTAGTTGCCGATGATGAAGGCGAAGACGCCGATATAGAGCGTCTTCTTGATGAGGCGTGCGAGCACGTCCTCGTCGGGCGCCATCGCCCAGAAGAGGCCGGCGAGCGTGATGTCGATGGCGATGAGAACGCCGGCGAGCCAGCGCACATCGCCCTGGACCAATCCAAATCCGGAATCAATGTATTGGGTCAACGTCCCCACTCGATTGTCTTGATGGATCATAAAACGCTGATTTCTAAGCACAAATCTCTTTAGTTGACCGCCAGATTCCGTCATCCGATCCGTCAGAAATTTTCGCTCTTGATTCTAAAGGGGAATTCCCGCGATTCGGAATCCACTCGGTTTCGACCACTATCGGCATCGATCGGACGATTTTCAAAATCTCCAGCGAAAATGGCGTCATCGGCTTGGCCGAGAAAAGACCGTCAGGCTCGACGGCAATAACAGAACTCAGCGGGAGCTCCATCCAACTCATTTGCCCGCGACGGAAGCAAACATGCGCTCAGCCACCGCAACCTATCATCCTATCTGCCCCGCAAGCTGTCCGCGAGCGCCGACAGCGCATTGGCAAGCTGCCGCGCGGTTTCCGCGGGCGGCAGCGGTATCTTGAGGTTTAGCGTGCCGCTCGCCGGATCCCGCTCTATCCATGGATGCGCCGGAGCGCTGGGATCGTGGGCAGCCGCCAGAGCGGCAAGAAATTGCGTACCGACCTGCACCAAGGCTTGCCAGGGATCGGAACCTGCATCGCCCGATGATGCTTCAGCGCCATCGGCCCGCGCGATCGCCGTCTCGCCGGCGCCATCGTTCACATCCGCATTTACATCTTCCACTGATCCTGCGACAGCGGCAGCGCCGATATTCCTCACTTCCTCAGCCGGCGTCACGGCCTCTCCCTCACCCATACGCCCGGTGACGTTTTCCACGTCCTTCATAAAGCGGTTGAGCCGTGACCCGCCGAGTGAAATCTCGCTGCTGCCGCCATCGAGAATGCCTGCCGATAAAGAGCGTTTGAACGCCAGCACCGAAAGCATACCCTCCTCGATGGTGCCCTTCGCCACGAAATTGATGACCCGCACCGGCTGTTTCTGGCCCATGCGATGAATGCGCGCGATGCGCTGCTCGAGGATCGCCGGGTTCCACGGCAGGTCCATGTTCACCAGGGTGGAAGCATGCTGCAGATTGAGGCCGGTGCTGCCGGCATCGGTCGACAGGAACACACGGCAGGCACGGTCGTCGCGAAATCGCTCAACCAGCGCCGGCCGTTTGTCCGACGGCACGCCGCCGTGGAAGCTGACGTAGCCAAGCTCACGCTTTTCGAGGCGGCGGATGACAATGTCGTGGGTGCGTGTCCATTGCGAAAACACCACCGCCTTGGCCTCGGGCTCCGCGAACAAGTCCTCGAACAGCGCCGCCAATTCATCAGCCTTGACGCCATGATCGGTTTCCTGGTCCAGCAGATAGGTGCTGTTGCACGACATGCGCATGTTCTGCAGCGCACAGGTTAGCCGCCGCTGGTCCTTGTCGGACAAGAATCTGGTCTTGCGCCAGCGCTGGACGATCCTCGCCACCACGTCGGCGTTTTCCTGATGATAGAGCATTTGCATCTC
>JBARIB010001072.1:0-3078 GCA_049799535.1 Allostellaceae bacterium
GTTTCTAGCTGAGAGCGGGAGGTCGGCAGTGCCGTATAGGGCTCGACTCCTAGTGGATTGCACCATTTAACCTGAATTGATGATTCCGGAGTGATGGCGCCCACCATTCCGGAGATAAGCCGCCCACCGATTCCGGGGTTATCTCGCCCGCCTGTTCCGGAGATAAGCCGCCGATCGATTCCGGAGTTAATCCGCCCACCCGTTGAGGCGGCTTAACTCTATCCGGGAATGGGGCGCCGGAAGCCTCTGCTGGCTCGTTAAGGGTCCGCTCTTTGATCCGTTCAAGGAGGGAACCGATGCCAGCGGAGAGGATTGCGATGCGCCTGGTGCGCGAGATTTTACGATTGATAGCGGCGGAGAAGCTGTCCGTGCGGGAGGTTGCCCGCAGGACCGGCAAGGCGCCGTCGACGGTGCGGGCGGCGCTCGGGCGGTTCCGGGCTGCGAACTTGAGCTGGCCTCTGCCGGAGGGGCTCAGCGACAGCGAACTTGAAGAGCGGCTATACGGCAAGGGCGGGGCCAAGCCGGGCCCCGCGCGGCGGGCCGAACCGGACTGGGCCTCGATCCATCGGGAGCTGAAGCGCAAGCACGTAACGCTCTCGATCCTCTGGGAGGAGTACATCGCCCAAGAGCCGGACGGCCTGCGCTATTCGCGCTTTTGCGAGCTGTACAGGACCTTCGCTTCCAAGCTGCCTGTGGTCATGCGCCAGACCCATGCCGCCGGCGAGAAGCTGTTCGTCGACTACGCCGGCGACACGGTCCCGGTGATCGTCGACCGGCTCACCGGCGAATGGCGTCCGGCGCAGATTTTCGTGGCGGTGCTGGGAGCATCGAGTTTCTCCTACGCCGAAGCGACCTGGACGCAGAGCCTTCCGGATTGGATCGGGGCCCATGTCCGCGCTCTGGAAGCCATCGGCGGCGTTCCGAGGCTCCTGGTCCCTGACAACCCCAAGGCAGCCATCGTCAAGGCTTGCTTCTACGATCCGCAAGTCAACCGGACCTATAAGGCGTTCGCCGAGCACTACGACATTGGCGTTTTACCGGCGAGGCCGCGCAAACCGCGCGACAAGGCCAAGGTTGAAGCCTGCGTTCTGATCGTCGAGCGCTATCTGTTGGGCCGCTTGCGCCACCGCATCTTCCACAGCCTCGCGGAGGTGAACCAGGCCATTCAGGAGATGCTTGCCGATATCAACAAGCGCCGTCCGCTGCGCCGCCTCGGCGTCACCCGCCAGCAGCTCTTCGAAGAACTGGATTTGCCGGCGCTCAAGCCTCTGCCCGTTGAGCCTTACACTTACGCCGAGTGGCGGATCCGGCGCGCCGGTCTCGACTATCATGTCGAGGTCGAAGACCATTATTACAGCGTTCCTTTCCGGTTCGCCAAAGACGAGTTGGACGTGCGCCTCACGGCGCGCACGGTGGAGGTGTTGCGCAAGGGCGAGCGCGTCGCCGCCCATCTGCGCAACTCGGGCAATCACCGCCACACGACGACGCCCGAGCACATGCCGTCGAGCCACCGGCACTTCGCCGATTGGTCCATCGAGCGCATCCGCCGCGAGGCCTCGGCCGTGGGGCGCTCCACCGGCGCGTTGTGCGACCTGATCCTGGAAGAGCGCCGCCATCCCGAGCAGGGCTTCCGCGCTTGTCTGGGCATCATCCGGCTCGTCAAGTCCTTCGGCCGCGAGCGGGTCGAGGCGGCCTGCCTGCGCGCGCTTGAGATCGGCGCCCGCAGCTACGGCTCGGTCCGCTCCATTCTCGACAACAAGCTCGATCGCCAGGCTGCAGCCAAGCGCGCCGCGGACGGCCCGGCGATCCTCCACGCCAACATCCGCGGCCCGCGCTACTACAACTGAGAGGCGTTATGCTCAATCATCCTACCCTTACCCAACTCGAAGAGCTGGGGCTTTCCGGCATGGCCAAGGCCTTTGGAGAGCTTCTGGCCTCAGGCGATGCCGCAGGCCTCAGCCTGACCGAGGGGCTCGGCCTGCTTTTGGACCGCGAGGCAAGCAACCGGAGCGACAAGCGGCTGAAGTCGCGGCTGAAATACGCCAACCTGAGGCATCAGGCCGTGGTCGAGGATGTCGATTACAAGCATCCGCGCAAGCTCGACCGGGCCGTGTTCCATGGGCTTGCTGGCGGCGGCTGGATCGATGCCCATGACAACTTGATCATCAGCGGTAAAACAGGTCTGGGCAAGTCATGGCTTGCCTGTGCGCTCGGTCACAAGGCTTGCCGCGACAACCGCTCCGTCCTTTATCAGCGCGTGCCGAAGCTGTTCAGCGACCTGGCGCTCACCCGCGGCGACGGCCGCCACGCCCGGCTGCTCAGGACGCTGTCTCGGGTGGACTTGCTCATCCTGGACGATTTTGGGCTTGGCCCGCTCGACGCCCCAGCCCGCCAGGACCTTCTTGAGATCGCGGAGGAGCGCTACGGCCGGCGCTCCACCGTCATCACGAGCCAGCCGCCCGTGGACGAATGGCATGCGCTCATCGGCGAGCCCACTTACGCCGACGCCATCCTCGACCGCATCGTCCACAACGCTCACCGCATCGAATCGACGGCGAGACCATCCGCAAAAAGTGCGGGCGAGCTGGAAAGAAGGAGTGAGGTCCATGACGCTGCCCAGGCGGAGGATGCCCCGGCCCATTCAGCATCGGCCCGTGCTCGCGGCCCTCAAGGCCAAGCCCTGCGGGCGGCGCCGACGCGCCGGCCTTGACCGCCACTGCGCCCGCGCCGCTTCATAAGGGGTACGCCGGGATGAAGAAACGCTTCCCCGCCGAACCAAGAAACTGGACTTTGCCTGCCCGATCCACGCAGCTGTGCTTGTCACTCACAGCACTGGCGAAGGAGGATTGACCACCGCCCAAAACAATAGTCACATTCTATAGCCAGCAGACCCCGGCGCCCCCGGGCGGAATAACCCCGGAATCGGTGGGCGACATAACTCCGGAATCCCCGGGCGGATTAATTCCGGAATCGGTGGGCGGCTTCGCCGGAATCGTCAGACCGGCTGCCTAGCAAGCCGCTTTGCCGCCGCAAGGCCGCCGAACCCTGCTCCGGCAATCACGACATGCGGCCGCGAAG
>JBARIB010001073.1:0-3019 GCA_049799535.1 Allostellaceae bacterium
AGCTTCGGCCGCTTGCGGCGGTATGCCAGCAAGGTCGCGATGACGGCCAGTTTGACACGGCCGTTGCGCCAATCCTGCAGCAGATCGAGCATTGCGGTCTGTGTGTTTCGCTCCAAAGATGCAGCGACCTCTTCAAGCAATTGGCTGCGCGTTTCATAATCGACCGGCCGACGGTTGTCGGGGTCCACGAGGCTGAGATCCCACAGCTCCGCCCCCTGATAGATGTCCGGCATTCCCGGCAACGTCAGCTTCAACGCTGTCTGCACTAAACTATTACGGATGCCAAGCTGGGCGACCCGCTCCTGAAACGGCAGAAACGCGTTGAGGAATGCATTGGGCCTCGAGAGATCGAGTGCGTCACGCACAAAGCCTAGCATTGCCTCTTCATACGCCGCGTTGGGTGATGCCCAGGTGGAGTGCAGCTTTGCCTCGCGCATAGACTTCACCATCGCCGCTTCCAAGCGTTCGCCGAAGGAGCGCAGTTGCTCGGGATCGGGATTTTCGATGCCGGTCAGCTCGGCAGGCCAGGAGCCGAGCAGGAGCTGGTAAAAGAGGTATTCGTCACTGCGGCCAGGTGGCGCCGTGCCCTCGAGGTCGCCGCGTCTGGCGCGCAGGATGCGGCTCAATGCCTGAACTTGGTGGGTCCATTCTTCAGGCATCTCCGAGAGTACGGCTAGCCGCGCGCGGGTATCTTCGCCGCGCTTGGTATCGTGCGTGGAGGTGCCAAGCATCGCGTGCTGCCAGCGCTCGGTGCGCTGCGCATTGGCCCTGTGAAAAGCAGCCAATGTCACGCCGAAATGGTCGGGATGGCCGCCGACTTCGTTCAATGCGACGAAACGATTGTAACGATAGAAGGCCGTATCCTCCAGCCCCTTGGCCATAACGGGGCCGCTGTATTGTTGCACCCGCATTGCGAAGCGGACCACAGCTTGCCGGCTAAATCCGCTGCGGGGCTGGGCCACTAAGTCGGTTGTCAAAAGTCGATGCAGAAAGTCGAAGACGCTCGGATCGAGGTCCGTCTCGTTGCGACGCGCACGGGCCACCGCCCAGTCGATGTCACGCCGGTCGGCTTCTGTAGGCGCTGCAGCGCCATCGACGTAGGTACGGTATACCGGAAAGCAGGCGACGATCTCTTTCAGCCCTCGCTCCAGGATGTTACGCGTGAAGTCTGCAGTTCGCGGGTTCTGCCGCGCGATCCGACCCGCATCGCGGGCGAGGACATTGAGCTCGCTCGCCATGTCATTGAGCATAATGTCGATCTTGCAGTCGCGCACGATCTCCTCGAAACCGCGCTGCTCGCCCGTAAAGGACGCATAGGTTTGTGTAAAGCCCTCTTCGCCGGACGGATCGACCAACAGGCCCAACACCAGATTGGCGAATTCGTAGCCGGTTGTGCCCTCGACGGGCCAGTCGTCGCGCAGTGCCTCGTGGCGAGCGAGGATTTTCTCGACGATTAGGTAGAAAGGGCCGGGGGCCTTTTGACGCAGCCGCAGCAAATAGCGCTTTGGGTCGAGGAGCCCATCGACATGGTCGATACGCAATCCGTCCAGCACGCCGTCGCGCAATAGATCGAAGACGAGGCGATGGGCATGCTCGAACAGTTCCGGCAATTCCATGCGCAAACCGGCGAGCTCGTTGATATTGAAAAACCGCCGGTAATTGATGTCGTCGGCGGCAACACGAAAGTGCGCCGCGCGCCAGTGCTGGTCCTGGATCAATGCGGCCAGCCCTCGCCAGCTATCGAGGCGGCCCGGCTCGCCATTGAGCCTGTCGACTGCAGCCTGCACCGCTTGCGCTACATCACTGCGCTCTCGCGCCAGTGAGCCGAGCTTCGACTGCAAATCCTTGGCCCGTTGCGCAATGCGTGGACGCCAATCCGGAAGGCCGGAAAAAGCGTCTCCCAACCGTTCTAGCTCCGGGTGCTCGTCGCCAAGGACGCGGGCGTAGTGCAGGGGGCAAATCGGCAGCTTATGCGTATCGTAGGCCCAGACGGCAAAGCTGCCTGTTTCAGGTTCGAAGCGCAGCACCAACTCGCCTGATTCCAAAACCGCCCCGTATTGGTCGCCAAGAAACGGTACCAGCAGCTTTTCATGGAGATATCGTCGGTCGGGATCCCAATCGATATCGAACCAGCCCGCATATTCGGAAGCTAGGCCCCACTCCAGCACATCGAGCCACCACGGGTTATCGGCGCCGCCGACACCCATATGGTTGGGCACGAAATCGACCACTTGACCGAGGCCGTTGTCGCGGAACGCCGCCACCATGTCACTGAAGTCGGATTCGTCGCCGAGCTCGGGATTGAGCTGGCCGTGGTCCACAATGTCGTACCCATGGGTGCTGCCCGGCCGCGCCTTCAGGTAAGGCGAGGCGTAGACATGACTGATGCCCAGCCGAGACAGATACGGGGCAAGGGCGGCAGCATCGCGGAAACCGAATCCCCTATGGAATTGCAGGCGATAGGTCGCCCGAGGGATCGGCGTTTCAGACATTCTTGTTCGCGTCGTCGTGATTTCTGGAGCCGCGTTCGGCCCGAAAGACTTTGGCGATGTCATTGAAGCGGGGCCGGGCAGCGAGTTCCTCCAAGGTCATCGACAGGCGACGGCGCCAGTTGGCTCGTCTGAGGTGGCCGGAACATTCACCGGATCGCGGGTGAAACGGCGGCAGTCCGCCGTCGAATATGGGCTGGCGTGCTCGGGATCATCGGGAAACAGCGCGTGCAGCGGGTGGAGGCCGATCACATCGGCGCCGCGATCGGCAGACAGTTCGACGCAGGTCGCAAAAATCATCGATCCCCCAGTCGGTTGCCGAGCGCAGTAGATACAGCTGCGCGGCGCTTCCCCACAACCGCCATCCTTCGGCAAGCGCCGGCGGCAGCCAGCATCTGTCCAGCGTCACTCTCGTTTCGGGTATGAACCACCTCGCCCCTGGCGTCACGAAATTGGGACTTGATGCCCATTCGTTGCGCCTGTTCGTCCAAGGCGCGCTCGCCGGTCTCCTTGCGGATGGTGTCAATGAT
>JBARIB010001074.1:0-2843 GCA_049799535.1 Allostellaceae bacterium
TCAAGTGGCGCTTGCGGAAGTCGGAGACGGTGCGAAAATCCGGCGGATCGAGCCCGACAATGCTCATGAAGTCGACCCGCTCGCGCGCCGCCTTGGCGATCCGGCGCGACGAGTAGACGCCGTTGCAATAGGCGTAAAGCAACAGCCCCGTCATCATCGCCGGGTCAAACGGCGGCTGCCCGCGCTCGCTCGCGTAAGCGGCTTCGATCTCACGAAGGTCGAGATGCTCGAGCACAAGCGCCAAAACAAAGCGAGCCAAGTGGTCCTCGCCGACAAAATCCTGCACGCTCGGCGGCAACAACAGCGGCTGATCGATCGTCCAAGGGCGGAAAGTCTTGCTCATAAGCAAGCAGAATCCGATTCGCGCCAACGCCGCCACTGAAATCCGCTATTTCTCGGACAGGCTCCTAGCTACTTTCCGGCGCAAAATTCGCGTTTTCCTGATGGTTGCGCGCGGCGGTGAGCAAAGCAAAGCCCGCCGGACGTGTCGGGCGGGCTTTGTGGCGAGGATCGAAGTCTGATGGCTACGGGTCGGATTTCTTTTCCATGGCGTTGCCGATGGCGATGAGGTTGTCGCCGATCACACCGAGCCCGACCCAGCGTCGCATTCCGCTGTCGCCCTTGTATCGGCAGCGGTCGAGCCCGTGGCGCCGCTTGACCACGCTGATGCGGCCCTCCGATCCGGTCCGCCATTTCTGCCCCTTGCGGAACCAGCGCTTCTTCTGTTCGCGCTTGCGCTCGAGGCTCTTGGTCGAGCGATTGGGAATGCACACGCGCTTGACGCCCTTGGCCTTCGCGGCAGCCTCATTTTTGCCGGAGTAGAAAGCCGCATCCGCTGCCACCAAGTACGGCGCGCGTCCGAGCCTTGCCTGATGCGTCTCGATCGCCGGGATCAGCAGGTCCGCATCGTTGGGCCGGCGATCGTAGACTTCATAGTCGGTGACGATCTGGTTTTCCGCCTCCTGCAGCTTGAGCATCTTGCCGAACTCGTTGGGCTTGGCCGCCTTGCCCTTGCGGATAACTTCCGTCGACGGCTCGAACAGGCTGAGAAGCTTGCCTTCGGAGCGCGTGTCACCGTCAAAAATGCGCGCCCGGGCTTGCTTCATCACCTGCTTCACCCGCGGCGCCATCTCGTCGAGATGCTGTTGCAGGCCTTCCAGGGCGAGTTGCGCCACGACGTCGCCGGCTCGTTTGACACCGTCGGTGATCTCGCGGGCGAACCGCTTCGCCTGTCCGACTACCCGGCTGGTCGAGTTGAGCAGTTTGCCGTAGCTCTGCTTGAGCCTCTCTTGGCTCTGCGGCCCCTTGGCGCGCGCCGCCCGCGCAATGTCGAGCACGCGCAGTTTCACGCTCCGGCTGCGGTCGCGCAGTTTCGTGCCGATATCGCCGGCAATCCGGCCGATCTTCTTCATCACCCGCGTCAGCACCCGCACGCCGTCCCCGAGCAGGCTCGAATCGGTCGGATAGTGAACGTTGGTCTCCACCACGGTGGTGTCCACGCGCATCCGCCGACCCGTCGCGATCCCTTCCTCACACGCGATCTGCACGAGCCGTTCGTGAACGCGCTTGACCACCTCCGGCCCGACCGCCAACCCCCAGCGGCCCATCGTCTTGGCGTCCGGCATCTTGCCGCCGCCGACCCGGGTGAAGTCCCGGTAGACCAGGTTGGCGCGCACCTCGCGCTCGAGAACCGCGTAGCTCCAGTTGCGCACATGCTTGAGGATCAAAAGGCGCAAGACCATCTCGGCCGGCGAACCGCGCCGCCCGCGACTGCGGCTCTTCGGATGCCGCTTCCCCAGCGCCTCATAAACCGCCGCGACGATAACCTCGTCATCCAGGACCCGATCGGCATGGTTCATCCAGACCTCGTGCAGGTCCTTCACTTCCTCGGCGATAAATCCGTCGCCAAAGCTGAGTTGTGCCCGCCGCATCTCAATCACGGCGTTTGCTCCGCGATCTCGTCGCCTTCTCCTCCGGACGCAGCAGCTCGTGATTGATCTCGCAGATCGCCTCGATGGCTTCCTTCAGCTTCTGATAATTCTCCAGCCACCGGCGCACCACCGGAACCATCTCGCTCCGCAGGCTGAGTTGCCGCGTCCGCCCGCCACGATAGGTCACCGTGAGGACCGACATCCGGTGACCTTCGCCGCTCGCGCATTTGGCACAGCCGCGGGCGTGGTTGCGGATGGTTCTCTCCAAGAGCGATCCGCGCAGGATCTCGCCGGTCACCGGCAGCCGTGACAGCAGCTTCTCGCGCGCGGCAACAGATCGGTCCCGTCTCATTCTTATAAATGAGACTGATTCGCGTTCATTCGTCAACCCTCATCAGTCAAAAATGCTCTGGCTAAATGGCGGCTACCAGCCGAGCCGTGCGACCTTGCAGAATTCCGCGCGGCCCAGCTCCGCAAGCCAACGCTCCAGCTCTCCAATTTTGCGCCGAAAAGTAGCTAGGTCAGGAGAAGTGCATGATTCAGCAATCGAACATTCAAGCGACGTCATCGGTCCGCTCGTGCCTCTATATCGGGCAGGATCGTTTCGGGCGCTGGGTCGTCAGGGACGCAGAATGCCTGTGCGGCGGGCTGTTCGCGAACCAGACTGAGGCGATCCGTTTCGCGATGTACGAATGCCAGCGCCGTCCTCAATCCGTCATCATGCTAACGAACGGCCTCGAACTGGACGGCGAAGCCCCCCTCTTCACTCCGGCTCAGCGGTTTGCCTCTTGAACCACGCCGACGAGCCTTTCCCGTTAACCGGCTCGAGGCTCGATGAGCCGGAAGTCGGCGTAGCCAGCGGCTCAGAGTTAGAAATGTCCGCTCGCCAGACAGCGTCGTATCTGCTCCTTG
>JBARIB010001075.1:0-2531 GCA_049799535.1 Allostellaceae bacterium
AACCTCCACTGCCTGTAGATGTCCCAAACCGGTACCCTATGATGACGCGACAATTAAAAAAATAACGATGGCGCTTAGAGCACTTCCTCCAGATAATGTTTTACATCAGGCAATGGACGACTATGAAGACGAGCGCGACGATTTACGCATTTGTCTCGCTACCAGTCATTAACGTTTCGAGCAAGCTGATTCGCCAAAATCGGGGACGACCGCCAAGAGATTGATGAGAAGGGGCGATATTATGATGATGTTGACGAGGATGGCGGCGCTATTGGCGCTATTGAAGGGTCTTCTAGCCGGGACATAGGGCAAGTGCTGGCGCGTTGCTCTTTACAATAGACCGTTTCGAGCCATAAAAGTGCGGTCGAGGTAATCTTCGGCTGAACGTCCGAACGACGCGCTCAACGACCCGTTTGTGAACAGAGGACGAGTAGGGACGATCAAGCTCGCCAAATCCCCTTAGTGCGGCTAAAAAAGCCTCGTCCACAAACGCGAGCCGCCATGCCCGAGGATTTCTACCGCATCAAACGTCTTCCGCCGTATGTTTTTAGCGAGGTCAACGCTCTGAAAGCCGACGCGCGGGCCGGGGGCCGCGACGTCATAGACCTTGGCATGGGTAATCCTGATGGGCCCACTCCGGCCCATATCGTTGCCAAGCTCGTTGAGGCGGTGCAGAATCCAAAGACGCATGGCTATTCGGTGTCCCGGGGAATTGCCGGATTGCGCCGCGCTTGCGCCGGCTATTACGGGCGCCGTTTCGGGGTCGAACTCGACCCCGAGCGCGAGATTATCGTAACTCTGGGGTCGAAGGAAGGCCTCGCCAACTTAGCGCAGGCGATCACCGGACCCGGCGACATCGTCCTCGTACCCAATCCCTGCTATCCTATCCATGCCTTCGGCTTTATTATGGCTGGAGCTTCAGTCCGGCATGTCCCGGTCGGTCCGGAGTTTGACTTCCTTGCCGAACTGAAAAAGGCGGTGCGGCACAGCATCCCGGCGCCGCTCGCGATTGTCCTAAATTTTCCAGCCAACCCAACCGCTCAAACCGTCGACCTCGATTTCTACGGCGAGATTATCGCGTTCTGCCGGAGCCACGATATCGTCGTGCTGTCGGATCTCGCCTATGCCGAAATCTACTTCGACGGCAAGCCACCTCCTTCAATTCTTGAAGTTCCAGGCGCCCGCGACATCGCTGTAGAATTCACCTCGCTCAGCAAAACTTACTCGATGGCCGGCTGGCGCATCGGTTTTGCGGTCGGCAATCAGCGGCTGATTGCAGCGCTGTCGCGGGTCAAATCCTACCTTGACTACGGCGCCTTCACGCCCATTCAGGTTGCGGCGACGGCCGCGCTGAACGGCCCGCAGGAATGCATCGCGGAAACGCGGATGCGTTATCAGGGGCGGCGCGATGTGATGATCGACGGCTTGCGTCAAGCCGGCTGGGAAGTTCAGCTACCGGAGGCGACAATGTTCGCCTGGGCAGCCATCCCGCCACAGTTTCGCGCAATCGGCAGCCTCGCCTTTTCGAAGCTGCTACTCGAGCGCGCCAATGTTGCTGTATCCCCCGGAATCGGTTTCGGCGAATACGGCGAAGGTTTCGTTCGGATTGCCCTTGTCGAAAATCGTCAGCGCCTCAGGCAAGCCGCGCGCAACATCAAAGCGTTTCTCTCCGGCCGCAACAGCGCCAACCTTCTCGAAGGTGCGCCGGATTTCACCGCCGCGTCGTAGGTACCACAAGGATAGGAACCGAACCTACTCGGCCGGCCCCGATGATCGCGGCATTGCAAGATTTTGTACGGGGTGCGTGATACCACCCAACTGCTGAAGGGCTAGCTGCGGAGGCGACGCTTTGGGTTGTACGGGCTTGTGGGGTTGACATCGAGATCGACGGTGTCGACGCATTCCTGCGGCTGGGTATGGCTGGCTCCGGCATGCCACGCCCCATCTCGGAGCTGAACGTTGCTCACCTTTGACAGCCAAAGGCAGCGCCACTGGCCTCCAGGCGGTAGGCCTGAATTGCTCTCGCCGCCGAACTGAAAAGCAAGTGCTTTTTCTTGACCTTGCGAGTGACCGAGAAGTATGGGGCAAAGCTCGCGTCGGCATCCATCGTATTGGCAAAAAATTTGTTTCCGGCGGGCCATTGCGTCGGCAAACAACTCGTAGGTTTCGCTTGGCACGGTACAGACATCCTCCAGTTCGGGAGGCAGCGGCACTCCTGTTGCTGCAAGGGCCGCGCGCTGCCGGGCGGCGAGTGCTGTCTCGTCGAAATTCTCGATTAATTCGTGAAAAACCCGGTACCAGTTGATCTCGGCTTTAAGGTGCAGGAACACCGAGCCGAGCCCCACCGCGGCGCGGTCCATAAAGACGAATTCGCGCGGCGGGCGCACCCCGCCTAGGCGCCGGATATCGCGGTGGACGCCTTCGACGACCGCTGCTCCATCAGCCCCGTTCGCCCTCTCTTGAATCATCCGGGCCCGATTATCGAGCAGCGGGCCGTAAACGTAGAGAGCCCACCGGTTCAGCACCTCAAT
>JBARIB010001076.1:0-1848 GCA_049799535.1 Allostellaceae bacterium
CCTCTGCGGCAGCCCTCGCCGATTTGATCGCGAGCTTCATGGACATTACTCCGGCCGAAAAGCAGGAGATCCTGGAGACCACCGATCTCGAGCGCCGGCTCGAACGCGTCTCGGAAATGCTGGCTTATCGGATCGACGTGCTCAGACTGTCGCGCCAGATCAGCGAGCAGACGAAAGGAAAGATCGACGATCGCCAGCGCGAGTTCCTGCTGCGCGAGCAAATGAAGACGATACAGAAGGAGCTCGGTGAGGGTGAGGACGCGAGGGCCCAGGAGATCGCCGAGTTGGCGAAAAAAATCGCCGAAGCGAAAATGCCGCCTGAAGTCGAGGAGCACGCAAAACGAGAGCTCTCCCGGCTTGAGCGGATGCCGGAAGCGTCCGGCGAATATTCGATGGCTCGCACCTATCTCGAATGGTTGACCGAGCTGCCATGGTCGGTCGAGTCGGGCAGGCAGATCGACATTGCGGAGGCACGCCGCATCCTCGATGCAGACCATTATGGTCTGCAAAAGATCAAGCGCCGGATCCTCGAATATCTCGCGATCCAGCAGCTCAACCCGGGTGGCCGCAGCCCAATCTTATGCTTTGTCGGACCGCCGGGTGTCGGCAAAACCTCACTCGGCCAGAGCATAGCCAGGGCGACCGGCCGGAAATTCGTTCGAGTCAGCTTGGGCGGGGTGCACGACGAGGCCGAGATCCGCGGTCACAGGCGCACCTATATCGGGGCTTTGCCCGGCAACATTATTCAGGGCATCCGCCGGGCAGGAGCTCGGGATTGCGTGATGATGCTGGACGAGGTCGACAAGCTCGGCCGCGGCATCCAGGGCGATCCTTCCTCGGCGCTGCTCGAGGTGCTCGACCCCGAGCAAAATTCGACCTTCCGCGACAACTATCTCGGTGTGCCGTTCGACCTCTCGAAGGTCATGTTCATCACGACGGCCAATGTCCTCGACAGCATCCCGGGGCCGTTGCGGGACCGCATGGAGGTTATCGACCTGCCGGGCTATGTCGAGGACGAAAAGTTCGAGATCGCCCGTCGCTATCTCGTCGAGCGGCAAATCAAGGCTAACGGGTTGACCGCTGAGCAGGCAGAAATCACCGACGCGGCAGTGCACGTCATTATTCGCGACTATACCCGCGAGGCCGGGGTTCGCCAGCTGGAGCGCGAGATCGGCGCCGCCCTGCGCAGCGCGGCGATGCGAATTGCCGAAGGTACGGCAAAATTTGTCCAGATCGACGTCGAGGATCTCAGAGAAATTCTCGGGCCGCCGCGCTTCGAGGGCGAAGTCGCAATGCGGACCAGCATCCCCGGCGTTGCGACGGGGCTTGCCTGGACACCGGTCGGCGGCGACATCCTGTTTATCGAGGCGGCGCGCACGCCCGGGACCGGCCGGCTGATCCTGACCGGCCAGCTCGGCGAAGTCATGAGAGAAAGCGCGCAGGCCGCCCTCAGCCTCGTGAAGGGCAGGGCGTCGGATTTCGGCCTCGACGCGGGGATGTTCGAAAAGAGCGATATTCACATTCACGTGCCCGCCGGCGCCATTCCCAAAGACGGGCCGAGCGCGGGTGTTGCGATGTTCACTGCGCTGGTCTCGCTATTGACCAACCGTACCGTGCGCAGCGACACGGCGATGACCGGTGAGATCAGCCTGCGCGGGCTCGTGCTCCCCGTCGGCGGCATCAAGGAGAAGGTCGTCGCGGCCGCTCGCGCATCTCTTTCGACCGTTATCCTCCCGGCGCGCAATCGCAAAGACTACGAGGACATTCCTGAAAGCGCGCGCAACAGCTTGCGATTTGTGTGGGCCGAACGGGTCGGGGACGTGATCGAGGCCGCTCTCGAACCTGCGA
>JBARIB010001077.1:0-5431 GCA_049799535.1 Allostellaceae bacterium
GCATTGCTGTTGCCCTGCTGAGTGCGCCGCATTTCGTCGCCCATCTGGAGCATCGGCGTACCAATCGATGTGAGCAAGATTACGATGAAGTTCTTTGCTTGGCGGCGTCGCAGCTGCTCGACGGCAGTGTCCTCGGTCGGCCCCTCGACCCCGCAGTTCCAGGAGAGGTTCGTTCCCGGCCCGTCCCGGTTTCCTTCGCCATTCGCCTCGTTGTGCTTGTCGTTATAGGAAACCAGATCGTTCAGCGTGAAGCCGTCATGGCAGGTCACGAAATTGATGCTCTGTTCGGGCTCCCGTTCCTGGTGGCCGAAAATGTCGGGGCTGCCGAGCGCCCGTTGCGCCAACCACCGTACCGTCCCGCTGTCGCTTTTGACAAAGCGGCGGACGTCGTCCCGGAACCGGCCGTTCCACTCCTTCCAATTATCGCCGAAGAAGCTCCCCACCTGATAGAGACCGGCAGCGTCCCACGCCTCCGCGATCTGTTTGATGCCGGCCAGGACGGGATCCGAGTCGATATCCCAAAGAACCGGAGGATTCTCTAGCGGGCGACCGGTTTCGTCCCGGGACAGGATCGAGGCGAGGTCGAACCGGAACCCATCGACGTGCATGTGGGTGACCCAGTACCTGGCGCTGTCGAGAATCATGCGGCGCACGATCGACTGATTGGCATTCAGGGTATTTCCGGTGCCACTGTAATTTGCGTATTGGGCGGGGTCCTCATCGAGGATGTAATAGATTTCGTTCGCGAGGCCCCGGAAGCAGAGGGTGGGGCCCTCGGCATTTCCCTCGGCCGTGTGATTGTAGACGACATCGAGGATCACCTCGATGCCGGCGCGGTGCAGCGCCTTGACGAGATCGCGGAACTCGTCGATCGGGCCGAGGGGGTCTTTTCGCGAACTGTAGCCGGCATGCGGCGCGAAGAACGAGACCGGGGAATACCCCCAGTAGTTGACCGAGCCCGGCGGACAGTCCTGGCGATCGAACTGGAACACAGGAAGGAGTTCGACCGCGGTGATCCCAAGATCCTGCAAATATGGGATCTTCTCAATCATGCCCGCATAGGTCCCGCGTCGCTCCGGGGCGACCCCCGAGCTCGGATGCCGCGTGAAGCCGGCAACGTGCATCTCGTAGATCACGGTCGTGGCGAAGGGCCGGCGCAGCGGCGCATCACCCTCCCAGTCGTAGACATCGAGATCGACCACCACGCTCTTCATGGCGATCGCATTGTTTTGCCCGTATCGGCTGGTGGTGCGGCGAGAGTATCCGTCGGGCACGACGACGGCGCGACCGTAGGGATCGAGGAGCGCTTTGGCCGGATCGAAACGTAGACCGCGCCCGGGATCGAAAGGGCCGTCGGCGCGATAGGCATACACCTGTCCGGGACCGATGCCGGGCACAAAGACGTGCCAGTAATGGTAGGTGCGATGCGTGCGAGGATCGAGCTCGATCACGCGCGCAGGGTGCGTGGCGGCGGCGTCATCGAACAGCAAGAGGTCCACCCGGCTCGCCTGCCTTGAGAATACACTGAAGTTGACGCCCTCACGGAGGACGGTGGCGCCGAGCGGGAAGCTTCGACCCGTGTGAACCGGCCCTTGCGCGGCACGGGGTTCTGCGAATTCGGGCGCTATTTCTTCGAGGCCAGCGCGCAGCGCCGTCGCTACGTTGCGCTGCTCGAAGTGGTCTTCATCGCTGATGTGCTCTGTTGGCACCGACATCCTGACTGATATCTTTAAATTGAGCTCGCAATTCTGTCGCGAGCACCCCGACCCCGCTTTAACCTCGATCAAGCGGGCGCGACATTTACTCCGGTTCGCTCACATATCACAAATTCGATACCCGGCTTTGACCTAGATCAAAGTTCTGGGCCGTCGGCACCTTTATCGTTCGAGACACAGACGCGGCGGCAGGGCCTCATCGGGCCCGCGTCAACGTCGCTCGAACGACTGTTGAGAAATGAGCTCTCACTCCGCTTCGGCTAGTGCACTTTACCAAAATTAACTCGGCTTTACCGAGTCCGCTCTTGCTCGTGCATTATCTTCGAGCAACAAACCCGATCCGCGGGCATCAGCAGTTCGCTGGCTGCGGCATCGTGAGGGATACAGTTCGATGACGCAGTCAGCATCCATCGAAGGCCGAGTGATCGCAGTCCGCGGGGCGGTATTGGACGTTGCCTTCGATGGCGCGACATTGCCGCCGATTGATGATGCTTTGGTCATCACGCGCGACGACGGCGCCCCGATCATCGCCGAGGTACAGTCACATTTGGACGAGGCGACGATTCGGGCTATTGCCTTGCAGTCAACGGCGGGATTGCGGCGGGGCGTCGTCGCCCATGCCACCGGCGGGCCCCTCGAAGTGCCGGTCGGCGACGCCGTGCTCGGCCGCCTGCTCGACCTCACCGGCGCGATTGGCGACAAGGGCAAGCCCTTTGCCGCCGACGTGCCGCGTCGCTCGATTCACCGCAGCCCGCCGCCGCTTGCCGCGCAGAGCGGTGCGACGGAAATCTTCTCGACCGGCATCAAGATGATCGACCTCCTGACGCCGCTGGCGCAGGGCGGCAAGGCGGCGATGTTCGGCGGGGCCGGCGTCGGCAAAACCGTGCTGGTCATGGAGCTGATCCATGCCATGGTCGAGCGCTATAAGGGCATCTCGGTATTTGCCGGTGTCGGCGAGCGGTGCCGCGAAGGTCATGAGATGCTGCTCGACATGCGCAATTCCGGCGTCCTCGAGCGCACCGTGCTCGTCTATGGCCAGATGAACGAGCCGCCGGGCGCCCGCTGGCGCGTGCCGCTGACCGCGCTGACCATGGCGGAGTATTTCCGCGACGAGCGTCACCAGAACGTGCTTCTGCTGATGGATAACGTGTTTCGTTTTGTCCAGGCAGGCGCGGAGGTGTCTGGCTTGCTCGGCCGCCTACCGTCCCGCGTCGGTTATCAGCCCACCCTGGCGAGCGAAGTCGCAGCTCTGCAGGAGCGCATCGTCTCTGTCGGTGGCGTGTCAGTGACCGCGATCGAGGCGGTCTACGTACCTGCCGACGACTTCACCGACCCAGCCGTGACGACGATTGCGGCGCATATCGACAGCATGGTCGTCCTGTCGCGTCAGATGGCCGCCGAGGGCATGTACCCGGCGATCGACCCGATCGCATCGTCCTCGGTCCTCCTCGATCCGCTCGTTGTCGGCGAGCAGCACGCGGCCGTCGCCATCGAAGTCCGCCGCAACATCGAGCATTACCGCGAGCTGCAGGATGTGATTTCCCTCCTCGGCATCGAGGAGCTCGGCGCCGAGGACCGTCGCATTGTCGAGCGCGCGCGGCGTCTCCAGCGCTTTCTGACGCAGCCGTTTTTCGTGACGGAGGGCTTTTCCGGCATGCCCGGCCGCTCGGTCGCGGTGGCGGACACGATTGCCGGCTGCAAGGCAATCCTCGCCGGCGAATGCGACGAGTGGCAGGAAAGCTCGCTCTACATGGTCGGGACACTCGACGAGGCGCGCGAGAAGGAGAAGGCCTCGCACGCTGCCGCGCGGCCCCCGCCGGAGCGCCAGAAGCAAGCGGCTGCGGCACAATGAGCGGCGCCCTTCACCTCACTGTAACGACGCCCGGGCAAATTCTCGTCAACAGCGGCGATGTCGCCGCGGTGCGGGCCGAGGACGAGAGCGGCAGCTTCGGGATATTGCCCGGCCACGCGGACTTGTTGACCGTGCTCGTTCCGTCTGTTGTTCGCTGGCGGACCACCGATGGCTCGGCGCACTTCTGTGCCGTGCGCGGAGGTGTGTTCGCCGTCTCGGCGGGGCGCAACGTCGCTGTCGCGACCCGCGAGGGGGTTGTCGGCGACTCGCTCGAGGACCTCGAAGCGAAAGTGCGTACCGTCCGGGCGCAGCAACTCGAAGCCGACCGCAAGGCGCGTGTCGAGCAGGTCCGCCTTCATGCGCTTGCGGTGCGGCAGCTCTTGCGATATCTGCGCCCCAATCCGGCGCCGGCCGCAGCGGTAGAGCGCGAGGCCCCGCCTTGAGGGGAACCGATTTAGATCGCCTGGCACGCGCTGCGCAAACCGCTGCCGAGCGCGAGGCGGAGGGTCGTGCTGATCCCGAACCCTCGCTCGGCGCGCGACTCGGCCAGATCGGCATTCTCGGCTGGACTATCGTTTTGCCGACACTGCTCTGCCTGTTCTTCGGCCGCTGGCTCGACCGGATATTCGGAACCGGGATCTTTTTCTCTGCTCCGCTGCTGATGGTCGGGGCGGCGTTCGGCTTCTGGTCGGCCTGGAGATGGATGCATCGCCAGGGGCTCAGACAATGATGGAGGTTGGCCTGGCCGGTCAGATTGTAGTCGGGCTGATCGCGGGTCTCCTTGTCGGCGCGTTCCACTTCTCCTCGCTCTGGTGGAATACGCAGTTTTTTACGACTGGCGCAGCGGGCAAGGCCATTGCTCTGCAACTGGCGCGCATCGCCGTCGCTGTCGCTGTGCTGACATTGCTCGTGCGGCTGCTGGGTTTGGCCGCACTGCTGTGCGGCGCGCTCGGGTTCCTGGTGGCCCGACCTTTACTGCTGTGGCGCTTTGGAGGATCGCGTTGAACCACTCACCGCTGCAGACTACAGCGCTCTTCCACATCGGACCGGTCGCAATCACCGAACCGGTGGTCGTCACCTGGGTGATCATGGCATTCCTCACCCTGTTCGCCGTCGCCGTCACGCGCCGACTGTCTCTTATGCCGTCGAAAGCCCAGACCATATTGGAACTCTTCGTCAGCGCCATCGACAGCCAGATCCGCGATACGATGCAGGTCGAGCCTGGTCCCTACCGCGCGCTGATTGGGACGATCTTCATCTTTATACTTATCGCCAATTGGTCGTCGCTGATCCCAGGCGTCGAGGCTCCAACCGCCCATCTGGAGACTGATGCCGCGTTTGGCGTGATCGTCTTTTGCTCGACGATATTTTACGGGGTTCGGGCGCTGGGCCTATCCGGCTATCTCGCCACCTTTAGCAAGCCGACCTGGGTCATGATCCCGATCAACATCGCCGAGCAGTTCACGCGCACCTTCTCGCTGATCGTACGTCTGTTCGGCAACGTCATGAGCGGCGTCTTCATCGCCGCGATCGTGCTGTCTCTGGCCGGTCTTTTCGTACCGATTCCCTTCATGGCCCTCGATCTGCTGACGGGAGCCATCCAGGCTTACATCTTCACCGTGCTTGCGATGGTCTACATCGGCGCCGCACTTGCCGAGGGACGGCAAGAATCTCCCACCACTGCCAACAGAAAGTGAGCAACATCATGGACAACGCGATCCAACTAATCAGCATTTTCGCGGCCGCAATGGCCGTTTCGTTCGGCGCGATCGGGCCGGCGCTCGGCGAGGGCCGCGCTGTCGCTTCTGCGATGGACGCGATTGCCCGGCAGCCCGACTCCGCCGGGACCGTGTCGCGCACCCTC
>JBARIB010001078.1:0-2662 GCA_049799535.1 Allostellaceae bacterium
GCTGATCACCGTCGCCCACGCCCTCGACAGAGGGGCGTCAGAACCTTGCAGTACCTAAGCTCGTCTCGCTCATTGACCCTCAGAACACGCCGTCACAGCGCGTGGCAAGGTGGTTGGAGGAAACCAAGGGCGCGCCAATAACAGTCGAGCCAATAACAGTCGAGTTGTACGGACAAAGCTTTTCGCCTGACGTTTGGGAGGTCAGTCGCGACCGGCGAGCGGCTTAAGGAGATCGCTGATCTCCTCTCCAACGCCCCTAGGTGAGTTGGGGCCGGCTCGTCGAGCGCCATCACTGCGCTGTCGACCCGAATATAGCCGCAATGGCGTAGTAGCGTACGTTCATGGCGGCTGCGGCGCCATCTCTTGACGATGGGGAATTCCTTGTGGGTACGATAGATTGGGCTCCGTCGGGAAGTCTGCGGCGCCAATTTGCTTTCCCCATCGCTGCTGTTTCGCCGCGGCCGTGGCCGAAACCGAGCGGTTCCGCGGCGGAAGCCGACTTGCTGGCTGTCTTTTCGCTGCAGATAACAGCGAAAACAGCAGCGGCGCCTCGGTCTCCCGATGGGCGCCGCCACGCCCCTTAGCTGTTAATTGATCAGCCCGTAGAATTTGCCGGCGTTCTCGCAGGTAATCTTGTGCACAACCTCAGGCGCCAAGCCCGCGAATTGCTCCTTGATGTATTTCGAGGAGTCCGGCCACACCCCATCGGTGTGCGGGTAGTCGGAGCCCCACATCAGCGTTTCGACGCCGATGTCGTCGACGAGCTTGGTGCCGATCGGGTCGAACTGGAACGTCGCCTTGCACTGGCGACGCCAGTACTCGCTCGGCTTCATCTTCATCAGGTCGCGGAAGCGGTCCTCATACTCGAAATCCATGCGGTCGAGCGCATAGGGCAGCCAGCCGATCCCGCTCTCGCCGAACGAGACCTTGAGGCGCGGATGCCGCTCCAACACGCCGGCGCCAATGAGGGCGGCGATGATGTTGATGAGCCCCATCTGGAAGGCCGACACCCCGGTGAACATCGCCGCGCGGCGAACCTGGCCGGAGACGCCTTCGCGGGCCCGCGGCGAAGTCGTCGGAAAGGTGTGGAAATGCAATGGCAACTGCACATCCTCGACGGCATTCCACAACGGCTCCCAGACCGGGTGCCACATCGGCTCCATGTCCCAGGAACAGGACAGTTCGAGCCCCTTGATGCCCATCTTGGCGACGCGCCGGATCTCCTTCACCGCGTCATCGATATCGCCATAGGGCAGGCAGGCGAGGCCGATCTCGCGGTCCGGATAATGGCTGCAGAAATCCTTGAGGAAATCATTGTAGATGCGCAGCATCTCGTTTGAGGCTTCGCGGTCGTTGAGCCGCGAGGCGGCCCCGAGGATGCCGTAGATGACTTCGGCGTCGACCCCGTCGCGGTCCATGTCCTTGACGCGCAGATGCGGATCGCTGCAGCGCCGGATGTCGCGCTTGCCGTCCTCATACATGCCGGTTTCGGCCATCTTGTCGACCCGGTGGTTCTGCCCCGGAACAAAGGGCGCCCCGCCCGGCCCGACACCGTTCTTCAACCCGAAATGGGCGCCGTTCTTAGCGACCCATTGCGGCCCCTGCGGCCCTTCCTCGACAAAGGGCATGCGGTCCTTGAGCTCGCGCCGCGCCTCGGACACGAACAAATCGGGCGGCATCCACGGCATGTCGAGATGGCAATCGGCCGAGATCCTGCGGTATTGCATGTTCTTTCCCCGCTCCAGGTTGTCGAAAATCTGTCGCTCGACTGTACCCCTTTGCGCCGCTGGTTTCACAGGAGAGCGGGCCCGCAGCCCCGGCTTTTTTGCCGATAGCACATGAACGGGATGCAATGCACCGATTGCGTTTGCGCGCAATAGAGGTTATAAGCCAGTCATTATCTATTTGGAGTTGTCACGTAATGCGTTCGACTGTGATCGTCGCCCTGCTTGGGTTTTCATTGTTGCCGGCCGCAGGTTTTGCTCAAACAGGGCCACAAACCGCCGCCGTAGAGAGTACCACCACAGCCGCCGCCCCCGCGACCGCCGGCGGCATCACGCGGGACCAGTTTATTCAGCGCGCCAAGGACCGGTCGGGGCAACGGGCCGCGGAGCGGTTTGACGAGATGGATACGGATCACAACGGCGTTCTCGAACGCGCCGAGATCCGCGCCTGGCGCAGCCAGCATGCGCGGCGCGCAGCGCCACCAGCGACCCCATCCGGGACGCAATAATCCGGCTGCCGGCGTCGGCGAAATCGCGGTAAAGTAAATCGCGATTTAGCGAATGGAGGCGAGCATGCCGGACGCCGGGACAATGGGAACGACCGTTGCGCCGAAGAGCGAGACAGGGATTCGCCTCGCCGGGCTTGACCATGTCGTGCTTCGCGTCGCCGATCTCGACCGCGCAATCGAATTCTACGAGAAGGTCCTGAACTGCCGTGTCGAGCGCCGTCTCGAGCAGCCCAAGCTGGTGCAATTGCGGGCGGGCGCTTCGTTGATCGATCTGGTCCCGGCTGCCGCCGCGGCGGGCGCGGCGGCAGATGCGGCGGGCCGGAACATGGATCATTTTGCCGTGCGGGTCGACGGGTTCGACGCGGCGGCGCTTGCCGCGCATCTGCGGCGGCACGGCGTCGAGGTCGGCGAGGTCAGGGAGCGCTACGG
>JBARIB010001079.1:0-1554 GCA_049799535.1 Allostellaceae bacterium
GGGTTCAGGCGCGGGTCGTGTCGCACGCCGCGTCTGACCGGTGCGTCATCGACGCGGGGTCGAAGAGCCTTTCCTCCGATCTGCTCGGCCTTCAGGGATATGGCCATATTGTCGAGCACCCGGATTGGGAGATCATCGGGTTAAGCGAGGAGCACGGTCATGTGAGCGCGCCTGAAGGCGCTCGGCGGCCGAAAGTCGGCGAACTGGTCAGCGTCATTCCCAACCACGTTTGCGTGGTCACGAATTTGCACGACCGGATCTACGCCGCCCGGCAGGGCAGGGTGGAGAACTTCTACGAAGTGTCGGCGCGAGGGAAGATGCAATGAACTTTGGCGCGCCAATGCCTACGCCCGCGCCCCGCGAGAAAGCGACTCAGCCCGCCTCTGCTCTACAGCGTTGTGCATTTAGGCTGACGCATATCCAGCGCCGGTGAGATAGTTTGCGCATTCGTTTGGCGGGATGGCGGCGAGGGCTTGAGCGATGGCGTCAGAGATGGCGTTGAGCGTGCGGGGAGCGGCTGTTCGGACGAAGCCTTTGAGCTTGGCCAAGACTTGCTCGATCGGATTGAGATCGGGCGAGTATTTGGGCAGGAACAGGAGACGTGCGCCTGCGGCTTTGATCGCGTTTCGCACCGCTTTGCCTTTGTGGGATCCCAGATTGTCGAGCACGACGATGTCGTTGGGCTTGAGAGTCGGAACGAGGAACGGCTCGACGTAGGCGAGAAACCGCTCGCCGTTGATGGGGCGGTCGAACAAGCAGGGCGCTTCGATGCGGTCGTTGCGCAACGCGGCCAGGACAGTCGCGGTCTTCCAGTGGCCGTGCGGCACTTTGGCGACGAGCCTTTGTCCGCGCGGCGCCCAGCCGTAGAGGCGGGTCATGTTGGTCTTGGTCCAGAGCCTGCCCCCGCGAAGGCGGGGGTCTCGTCGATGAACGCCAGACGCGAAGGATCGACGCGCTTCTGATGGGTTCGCCAGCGCATGCGATGGCGATTTATGTCCGGCCGATCCTGCTCGCGCGCGATGAGCGTCTTTTTTTGAGCGTGACGCCGATGCGGCGGAAGAAGCGGCTCATCATCGAGGCGCCGGCCTTCACGCCGCGGTCGGCGAGCAGCCGGTCGCACAGCGCTTTAAGCGTGATGTCGGCTCTCTCGCTCCTGAGCGCTTCGAGAAACTCCCGATGCGGCTCCAGCTTCGGGCGGAGACAGCCGCCCATCTTGGCGGCAGAGCGCGAACCGATCCGCGCGAACCGCTGCACCCACTTGATGGCGGAGGCGTCGCTCACCCCAAACCGGGCCGCAGCCGCCCTCCGGCTCATCCCTCCCCGAACCACCGCGTCAATCACCCGGTTGCGCAAATCCTGCGCATACGCTGAAGCCATGCCTGCTGGCCTCCGCGAAAGCCTGCAGGTTGAATCAGAACGATCCCGTGAGATGGACCCGCGCAGCGGGACCGCTTGAAGCGGTTTCTTAGTTGGAAGCTCGACCGCTCGTCGTTCCTTTCTATCACGCGGCGAGAGGCTGCGTCTGCTTCTGGGGCTGTGGGCATGTGGGCAACG
>JBARIB010001080.1:0-2117 GCA_049799535.1 Allostellaceae bacterium
ACCTAACACCACCGCGCCACATCCCGACTCTACCCAACTGAGCCGGTCCCGACGGGTATTGCGAGCGGCAGGTATGGGGCATATGCGGCCGATTGGCCGTGCTGTCTGCGCAGCCGTGCGGGAACGCTTGCCCGCAGCCATATTTTTCAGGCACGCCGGGGCTTGGCTTGGAATGGCGTGGCTCGGCATTGCATGGCTGGGCGGGCAAGGCATGACGTGTCATGGCGTGACGAGTCATGGCGAGGCCGGGCAGGCTATCGAAAGGGGGCTTTGGCGGCCCCCTTTCATTTTCAAATTTGACATAATGCCCGTCATCGGACTTTGACGCTGTAGCGGCAACGTGCAAATGTCAGTGCTGTCCAATTTAGAAATGTCAGTCTCCGCAGCCGTTTGGCGGGCTGTGGGGGGCGATGTCGGTGGCGGTGCTAAGCGTGAGCGACGGGGAGCTGCGACGGCTCGAGGTGTTGCGGGATGTCGATCGTGGTGGGCTGCCGGTGAGGGCAGCAGCGCACCTTTTGGGGCGCAGCGAGCGCCAGGTATGGCGGTTATTGAAGGCGTTTCGGCGCGGCGGCGCCACGGGTTTGATCTCCAAGAAGCGCGGGCGACCGAGCAACCGCAAGACGGCGACATCGGTGCGCGATGCGATTTTGTGGATCGTGCGCCAGTACTACGCCGATTTCGGGCCGACGCTGGCCGCCGAGAAGCTTGCCGCCGAGCACGGCTTTTCGCTCTCCAGCGAGACCTTGCGAAAGTGGATGATCGCAGATGGGCTATGGCTTGACCGCAAGCAGCGGCAAACGCGGGTCCACCAACCGCGCCCTCGGCGCGACTGCGTCGGCGAACTTGTGCAGGTCGACGGCAGCGAACATTGGTGGTTCGAGGATCGCGGGCCGCAATGCACCTTGCTGGTGTTTGTCGACGACGCGACCAGCCGGCTGATGCATCTGCAATTCGTCGAGAGCGAGTCAACTTTCGCCTATTTCCACGCCGCCCGCACCTATCTGGAGGCCTGGGGCAAGCCGATCGCCTTCTACAGTGATAAGCACGGCGTCTTCCGGGTCAACCATCCAGGCGCAGTTGGTGGCGACGGCATGACCCAATTTGGCAGAGCATTGCATGCGCTCAACATCGATATCATCTGCGCAAATTCGAGCCCGGCGAAGGGTCGGGTCGAGCGTGCGAACAAGACCTTACAGGATCGGCTGGTCAAGGAATTGCGGCTGGCAGGCGCTGCAACCCTGGCTGAAGGTAACGCCCTCCTCCCGGCCTTCATGGCTGACTACAACGCGCGCTTTGCCAAAGCGCCGGCCAACAGCAAGGATTTGCACCGACGGCTGGGCCCTAGCGACGATCTCGATGATGCGTTCGCCTGGAAGGAGGAGCGCACTGTATCGCGAGCGCTGACCCTGCAATACGACAAGGTGCTGTTCATCCTGGAGCCGAGCGAACAGGCCAAGGCAGCGATTGGCAAGCGAGTGAGCGTTGTCGATTATCCCGATGGGCGGCTGTCGATCCGCTACAAGGGCGTCGAGCTCGCTTACCGCACCTTCGACAAGATTCGCCACGTCGACCAGGGCGCCATCGCCGACAACAAGCAGCTGGGGGCGGTATTGGCGATGATCCGCGATGAACAGCTCCGCCGCGGGCCCGAGCGTCGCAGCGGGCCGCGCCGACGCGATCAGCGCGATGCCCGTCTCTTCAAGGTCGGCTGAGCTGCTCTACGAGCCGAGCGAGCTGGCGCTCGCCCGGTAGACAACCGGTGCGGTTTCGAAGCTCCGGTCAATCGGACGCCGGCCGGGTGCTGCGCTACGCTGGGGCTCCGCGCCCGCCCCCCTCTGACATTTCTAACTTGCAGAAACACTGACATCTCTATTTGGTCTGGACATGACGCTGTGTCCCCAAATACAGATGTCACCGTCTCTGCTATTTACAAATGTCACTGTTGTCGGCGGCGGGCGGGCGCGGAGCCCTGGCGTAGCGCAGCGCCCGAGCGGCGACCGGTTGACCGCGAGCGGAGGTGCGAATCCTTCGATGATCCGTGAAATTGCCAACTTCGCGCAGCATAGTCTGCCTCGGGCGGGTGTCTGGATGGAAACGGGGACTGGGAAACGGATACC
>JBARIB010001081.1:0-1502 GCA_049799535.1 Allostellaceae bacterium
CAATCGAGGGCCCGGCCGTGGCGAGATCGGAGCGGTGCGTTGCAAAGCGCGGCCCCTTGACCGAGAAGATAAAATCCCCTGGTGTTTCCTCGTACCAGCGGCGAAAGCTCGCCGGCTTTTGCGCACCGTAGAATGTGCCGTTGATCTCGATTGCGGTGACTTGGCGGCTCGCATGCGCGAGCTCGCGAGCTTGCCGCAGGCCGGGCGGATAGAAAACGCCTCGCCACGGCGGATAGACCCATCCTCCGATACCGACCCGGATCGTGTTGGCAGAAGGCATCACAACGGCGGATCGGGCAAAGACCTCATCGACCAGACGCTCCAGCTCATCCGGACTGCCGTCCCCCACCGCTCCGATGACCAACCCGGCGCGGGACAGCCGCCGGGTCCCGACAGGCGGTACGGGGCGAGGCAGTTCTGGAGGCATCTCCCAGTGCTCAGCGAATGGCTCAATAAACGCCCTTAAGTGGGCTGGTTTCTCTTTTCTCGACCGGCGCCGCAGCAGATCCCGAATCCTGGTACTGTAGAAGCTTGTTCGACAGGCTCTGCTCGCCGACAACCGCGTTTGGGTTGGGCGCTTGCGCGTTGGGTGCACCGACGTCCGGCAGCCCGTCTTCGGCGCGGCGCAGCCGGAAATCGGGCGCCTGCTTCCCCGGCTCGCCGGGGCCGGCTTGTTCAATAACTTGCCGAGCCTGCTGGTCCGCGCTTTTCTCCTGCGGTCGCGTCGCCCCAGGTTGTGGCGGACGCAGATCAAAATCCGGCGGCATCGTCAGCGGCGCGCGCGATTCGACCGCAAATTCATCGGGCGATGTTCTTTCCAGCCCGATGGCCCGCTTCAGATCGGTACAGCCGGAGAAGAGCACGGTCCCTGCCGAACAAATGAAGGGCAAAGCAAAAACGGCAAAGCGCGCGCGACGGAAATGGCGATCACAGGACATGGCACAAAATCCTCCCCGCAGTTATTTACTGCGCCTTATGGCGCCGAGGCAAGCCAAGCCAAGCGGTCTAATCGATCTGCCGCGCCACAGGGGGCCGGTGGAGAGCCGTATCAAGTTTGGTTGGGAATTATGGCTTGGGCAGAATTACGATTGACGATGACTGCGCGATCCCGGCCGGATCAATGGGCCTCGCGGCGCAAAACCAAGCCTTCCAGCAGCATTGCCGCGACGCCGACGCAAATCGCGCTGTCAGCCAGGTTGAAGGCAGGCCAATGCAGAGAGCCTATGTGGAAGTCTAGAAAATCGATCACGGCACCATGGCGAAGCCGGTCGATTACATTTCCCACCGCACCTCCGATGATGAGTCCGATCGCTACAGCCAAGAGGGGGCTCTCGGCACGGCTCAGCCAATAAATCAGCACAAGAACGATAGCCGCAGCCGCGACCGAAAAGATGACTGCGCTGACACCTGCGCCGCCGTTAAATAGGCCAAAGCTGATGCCGCGATTGTAGGTCAGCACGAGATTAAAGAATGAGGTAATTGGCTCGCGGGCGCCAAAGGGC
>JBARIB010001082.1:0-3088 GCA_049799535.1 Allostellaceae bacterium
TCGATGTTCGCGATGCGCCCGAGATCGCCGCCGGCGGCAAGCTGAAAGGCGCCGTCAACGTGTCACGCGGTATGCTTGAGTTCCGGGCTGATCCCGAGAGCCCGTATCACGATCCGGCCTTTCAAAAAGACAAGACCATCCTCGTTTACTGTGCCTCGGGCGGTCGCTCCGCACTGAGCGGCAAGGCGTTGAAGGAGCTCGGATACGGAACGGTCTACAACGCCGGCGGGTTCAAGGAATTGGCCGACGCCGGGCTCGAGACGGAGCCGGCGTAATTCAGTCGTCGATGACGGCGATCGCCTCGATCTCGATCATCGCATCGGGATCGGCAAGACGACTGATCTGGACCGTCGTGCTGGTCGGGGTGGCTGGGCCGAAATAGCGCCGCCGCATGTCGCCGTGCTTCGAGAATTCCTCGTAATCGGTGACGTAAGTGTTGGTCTTGACGATGTCGGCGAGGGTGGCGCCGGCGGCTTCGAGACAGGCCTTGATGTTCTCGCCGACCTGCTGGATCTGCGCGCGCATGTCGCCCTTGCCGACGCAATTGCCGTTGGCGTCGCGGGCGAGCTGCCCGGCGACGAACACCATTTTCCCGGTGCCGCTGACGGTGACGACGTGGGTATAGGCCGGGTGGCCGGCCCGCATCACGACGTGGAGGCCGTGGGGCTGAATCTTCTCGCGCTTGATCGCCATCGTGTCCCCTTTCCCTATAATGCGCTTCTCGATGATACGCCGAGAGCGAGGCCGCGATGACTCAAATCACCCTCCGCCACGGGATCTTTCTGCCGCCGTTCCATCCGATGGAGGAGAACCCGACCGCCTGCCTCGACCGCGATCTCGAATTGATGGTGTGGCTCGACCGCCTCGGCTTTCACGAAGCATGGATCGGTGAGCATCACTCCGCCGGCTTCGAGATCATCAGCTCGCCCGAGATCTTCATCGCGATTGCCGCCGAGCGCACCAAATTCATCCGCTTCGGCACCGGCGTCATCTCGCTGCCGTACCACAACCCGCTGATGGTGGCGGACCGCATTGTGCAGCTCGACCACCACACGCGCGGGCGGGTCATGTTCGGCGCCGGACCGGGGCTTCTCGCCTCCGACGCGCTGATGCTCGGGATCGACCCGATGGTGCAGCGCGACCGCATGGCCGAGGGCATCGACGTGATCCTGCGCCTCTTCCGCGGCGAGACCGTGACCGAGAAGACCGACTGGTACACGCTCGTCGGCGCCAAATTGCACCTGCCGCCCTATACGAAGCCCTATCCCGAGATGGCGGTGGTCAGCGCCGTCACCCCGTCGGGCGGCCGACTCGCCGGCAAATACGACCTCAGCATGATCTGCGTCGCCGCGACCAACCCGTTTGGCTATGACGCCTTGGCCAGCAACTGGCAGATCGCCTGCGACATCGCCGCCGAGCACGGCCGCCAAATGGACCTGGCGCGATTGCGCCTCGTCGGCCCGATGCACATCGCTGAGACGCGTGAGAAGGCCTTTGCCAATGCCCGCTTCGGCTTCGAGAGATACTTGAACTACCTCAACAACAACCAGCGCCGTTTTATTGTGCCTGACGGCCGCGACCCGCTCGAATGGTTTGTCGAGTACAATTACGGCGTCGTCGGCACACCCGGCGACGCGATTGCGCTGATTGAGCGATTGCAGGCAAAGCAGGGCGAGTTCGGCGTCTTTCTACAGCAGGCCCACAACTGGGCCGATTGGGAGGAAACCAAGCGCTCCTATGAGCTCTATGCGCGCTACGTGATGCCGCATTTCAGCCGCGACAGCGCTCCACGCATCGACTCATACGACTGGTGCACCGAGCACCGCGACGAGCTCAGCGAGAAGCGCAGTGCCGCGGCGCGTGCAATGTTCGACAAGCACGAAGCCGAGCAGCGCGCCGCAATGAGCCGCCCGCCGCGCGGCCGCGAAGCGTGGTAGGCGTAAGGGCGCTGCCGCCGATGGCACCTTAACTCGTGGCAATCTTACAAAAATACAAGCGAACTAGCATATAGTCCGCATATGAAAGCAGGCACACGAAAATGAGTGAGTCTCCGTCGCAAACCATTCAACTGCCGTCAGAACTCAATAAAGAGGTGGCCAAAATCGCCGAGGCGCTTAACCGGTCCAAGTCATGGGTCGTCGAGCAAGCGGTCAAGGACTTTGTGGCGGTGCAGGCATGGCATCTCGCGGCGATCGATGAAGGTATTCGGGACGCCGACGCCGGCCGCATCGTGTCGCATGACGATGTGGCGGCATGGGTGCGTTCTTGGGACAAGCCGGATGAATTGCCTCCTCCTGTATGGCGCAAGTAGTCTGGACGGTACGAGCATTGCGTGATCTTGCTTCGCTGAGGCAATACATCTCGCGAGAGAGGCCGGCCGCCGCCGAGCGTCAGGTCGAAGTTATCCTCGAGGCAGTAGAAAACCTCATCCGCTTTCCCCACATCGGGCGTCCAGGTCGGCGGATGGGAACGCGCGAGCTGATTATCAGCCAGACACCGTACCTCGTGCCGTACCGCATCCGGGGCGAGCTGATTGAGGTGTTGGGCGTCCTACACGGGCGCCAGCGCTGGCCCGACGCGCTCTGACATCACGGGCTGCGCAGGCGGTGGCGCCGCCGTCGACGACGAGGCCGGCGCCGGTGTGACGGTCATCGGCTCTCCAGCCTGTACCATGCCCGAGCGGCCCGCTAGAACCCGCTCTGAGCACTCACAGAGGCAGTCGTTCGGGCCCGTTGAAATTCGTCGCCCCAGAGTTCAAGCCAGGAAACCGATTTGATTTACATTAAACTACTTTAAATACTCTGTTAAATATTATGTTAAACATTATGTTAAACATTATGTTAAACATTACATTAAGCATCTCGTATATAGATCTCTTATAGTGATCCTCTAGATCAGTCATCTGGAGGGGAAGTAGATAAGATTACTATTGCGCCGCGGCGGCGCTTAGCAGGGCGAGGTCGATTGCTGGGGTGATGTGTGATGCCGGACCTCGCCACCGCTGACATGTGCCGGGGCCGAGATCGGCGAGAACGCGCCCATCGGCCCTGCGACACCGATCGATGCCCAGGATAGCGATCTCCTATCG
>JBARIB010001083.1:0-5994 GCA_049799535.1 Allostellaceae bacterium
GGCCAAATACGCCGACGTCGTCTCAACCGCCGAAATCCTTTCGTACATTAATCAACTACCCGCGGATCTATTTGAGCTGCCATCCGGCATTAGCAGATCCGGCCCGGCGATGAAGGAAGCGGCCGAATAGGGATCGCACGCTGACGGGTTACTTTGCCACGTTTAGTCTCGACACCGAATGTGGCGCTGGGCTAGCAGACGGTCATAGCGGAGCTCCACGGCCTGTCCCTCGCCGCTGCTGCAGGGCTGCCCTCTGCGCTGGTCATCCGCGGCGAGAATGGCGGCCAGCCTGCGTTCCACGCGTTCTGTTGCTGAGCGGCAAACAGGATGAGAAGAGCACGTCGATCAGGATGAGGAAGTGTCGCCGGATGCGCGACGAAGGGAGGGCGTAGCCCGACCGGAGTTGCGAATCTGGCGACCGGCGGGACCCCGCAAGGGGCTGTGTTTTCTGGCGGTCGCGGTCGGCCGATAGCAAGCGGGTTCTTCACCCCGATGAGGAACCGCAGCTTGCCCGGCCGCCACATCACCGACTGCCAGATGAGGCTGTATATGAGTTTCCGCCAAGTCGAGACGCCGACCGTCGCCGCGGCCAAAGCCGGGTTCAGCGCCGCCACCGCCTATCGTATCGAACAGGATCCACGGCTGCCGTCGCAAAAGAAAGCGCCGCGTGGCCGCCGACGTCGCGACCCGCTCGCTGAGGTTTGGGACAGTGAGATAGTGCCTTTGTTAAAGAGCGCTCCAGGCCTTCGGCCGGTGGCCATTTTCGACGAGATCCGGCGTCGCCATCCCGAGATCGGCGTCGGTGTTCGCCGCACCCTGGAGCGGCGCATCCGTGCCTGGCGGGCACTGAACGGGGCCGAGCAGGACGTCATCTTCCGGCAGGAGCACCCGCCGGGCCGGGTGGGGCTTTCCGATTTCACCGAGATGGGCGATCACGGCGTCAGCATCGCCGCTGTGCCGCTGGATCACCGGCTCTATCACTTCCGTCTGGCCTTCTCAGGGTGGGAGCATGCTCACGTCGTGCTCGGTGGGGAGAGCTTTGTGGCATTGGCGGAGGGTCTGCAGAACGCATTGTGGGCGCTCGGCCGAGCCCCATTGCAGCATCGCAGCGACAGTCTCTCGGCCGCCTTCCACAATCTCGACGCCGACACACGGCAGGATCAGACGCGGCGCTACGAGGCACTGTGCGCACATTACCGCATGCAGCCGACCCGCAACAATCGGGGCTTGGCGCACGAGAACGGCTCGATCGAAAGCCCACACGGCCATCTGAAGCGAGCGATCGAGGACGCACTGCTGCTGCGCGGATCGCGCGATTTTGACACCCTCGAGGCTTATCGCCGGTTTGTCGACGAGGTCGTCGGGCGCCGCAATGCTCGCAACCGCAAGCGGCTCGAGCTCGAACGGCCGGCCCTGCAAGCGCTGCCGGGGCATCGGACGACGGATTACGAAGAGACGATCGTCACCGTCACCTCGACCAGCGGGTTCACCCTCAAGAAGGTGTTCTATTCGGTGCCCTCGCGCCTGATCGGCCATCGGCTTCGCGTGCGGCTGTATGACGATCGGATCGAATGTTTCCTCGGCGCGACGCCGCTGATCACGTTGCGCCGCGGGCGCCCCCATTCCAGCGGCAAACACGGTCATGTGGTCGATTATCGGCACGTCATCCATGCCTTGCGCCGCAAGCCAATGGCCCTGCTCAATCTGGTCTATCGTGAGCAGCTCTTCCCGCGCCGCTCCTATCAACGCGCCTTCGAAGCATTGCTGGCCGGTGACAGCGAGAAGCAGGCGTGCCGCACGATCGTCGGACTGTTGGCGCTTGCTCATGATCGTGCCTGCGAAGCCGAGCTCGCTGGGGCTATCGATGCCGAGCTCGATGCCGGAAGACTGCCTGACCTCGATACGCTCGGCCAGCGCTTCGCGCCTCATCCAACCGCTATTCCCGACATCACTGTCGAGGCGGCGTCGCTGCATCTTTATGACGAGCTCAGCACCGTCCAGCTGGTTGATGCAGCATGAGAGCGACCGATCCCGCCGACGCGGCCCGCATCGAGCTGCTCCTCGCCGAGCTGCGGCTGCCCGCCATAAAACTGGTGTGGGCTTCGCTTGCCGCTCAAGCCGACAAGGAAGGCTGGCCGGCCGCACGCTTCCTGGCAGCATTGGCCGAACATGAGATTGCCGAGCGCAGCCGACGCCGGCTCGAACGCCACCTCGCCGAAGCCCGGTTGCCGCCCGGCAAGACCCTCGACAGCTTCGATTTCGAGGCGGTCCCAGTAATTAGCAAGGCACAGGTCATGGCACTCGCCGCCGGTGACGCCTGGTTGAACAATGGCGCCAATTTACTGCTGTTTGGGCCCCCAGGCGGCGGCAAGAGCCACCTTGCGGCAGCGCTCGGCTTCGCTCTTGTCGAAAACGGCTGGCGCGTACTGTTCACCCGCACCATCGATCTGGTCCAGCGGCTGCAAATTGCCCGTCGCGATCTCGCTCTCGAAGCCGCCATCGCCAAGCTCGACAAATTCCACCTGCTGATCCTCGATGACATTGCCTACGTCACCAAAGACCAGGCCGAAACCAGCGTGCTTTTTGAGCTCATCAGCGCCCGCTACGAGCGGCGATCCCTCCTCATCACCGCCAACCAGCCCTTCGGCGAATGGGGCAAAATCTTCCCGGACCAGGCAATGACGGTCGCTGTCGTCGACCGCCTCGTTCATCACGCCACCATCTTCGAGATGAACGTCGAAAGCTACCGCCGTCGCGCCGCCCTTGAACGCAAGCGAAGCCGAGGCCGGCCGCCGACCCACGCGACAATCGCAGCCAATGCTTGATTGCCGCGCCGCGACACTCAATACCGTCTCTCCCCCCTTGCGCGACAGCTACCCAGCGACAATCATGCCGTTGCCGCGGTGCCGGATTCCCATCCTGACTGTCGCTGGCCTCATCGAGATTGCCGCGCTACACGTCGAGTTGATAGCCGCGCACGCCGGGATGATTATTGATTCTGCAGGGGAGCCTCAGAAGGTCAACCGCGCAGCTCCCAACGCGCCATCAGTGATTTATGACGCTGTGGTCGTACCAGGTGGGAGCTCCGTGGCCGCGCTGGCAAAATCGGGTTTGGCAATCCATTTCCTCAATGAGGCTTACCGTCACGGAAAGCCGATTGCAGCGATCAGCGACGGCTCGGTCCTGCTGGACGCTTGCTCTCTGGGTGAGACCAAGGCGCAGGATGGGGTTATTGTCGGCGAGGGCGCGAATGCAATCGACGACCTGATTGCCGCCTTGCTGCAGCATAGATTTCCGCGACGGCTCATTTCGGGCGTGCCAGCGTGACCTCCGCCGTATTCGGCTCACCCTCGCCGATACGATACGGTCGGCGCAACGCGGTCGGGCGCAAGGAGCCCATGCGCATTGGGTCGACAAGGAGGTGACACACAGCGAACCTGGTGGTGGGATGCGCACGCTATGGGACAAGCGCATGAGGAGCACTGATGTTTATGGATCCGGGGGTATGGGTGTAACGGCACTTGGAGCACCCCCCTTGTGGGCAATCGGGCTAAGCGCCTGCTGATCGTTCTCGAGCCCGCCATCGAGCGCGAGATGCGAGCCCTGCGCGCGATAGCATCTGCTGGGCGGTCAATCACAATGGGATTTGGCTCGCTCTCTCAACCTGCCATTATGGCGACGCCTCGGATCTTTCGTGAAAGAAGCGCAGCATCTCGCGGCTAGCATCGGGTCCACGAGGGTCAGTGTAAGACCCAGCGGGGCTCCCGCCTGACCAGGCATGACCTGCTCCATGCAACACCCACTGCTCTAGGATTGGGCGGCCGCTTCCGTCCGCCTGAACGGTGCGCGTGTAACTGATCCCTCCTGCAGATTGGCCAGAGGTGATCGTCGGGTGCAACTCTATCCCCGCCTTTGACTGAGCGATGACTTGGTCCCCGTTTAACGGGTTGACTGTTTTATCGCGGTCGCCGTGAAACACGATGGTCGGCAGCGGATGTCTTGCACCTTCCGAAAGCGGTGATCTGCCGTGCCGCATCGCGGCGAAGGCCGAAGCCAAATCCTTTGCGGCCCCGCACGCAAGTCCAGAATGCACGCAGATTGCTGCATACAGATCCGGATATGCCGAACCCATTATTGCCGCGGCCGCGCCGCCTGCCGACAGCCCTGCGATGTAGACGCGAGCCGGATCAACAGCGAGCTCACACATGATTTGTCGAGTGATCCCTACGATCAGAGAAGGCTCACCCGTGTCCCGTAACTGGTCGTCAGCGCTGAACCAGTTCCAACATTTTGAGCGGTTTGCGGAGGATGGTTGCCCGGGATAAGCGACCAGAAAGCGTTGCTCTTCCGCCAATTCGTTCATTCGCGTTCCAGCGGCGAAGTCGTCGGGCGACTGCTTGCAGCCGTGCAACATCACGACCAGCGGCAGCGGTTCTCCGCGATAACGGCCTGGAACGAAGAGTTTGTATCTTCGGCTGCCGACCTCATTCACATAGGTATGCTCCTCGAAGCGGGCGCCCTCCGGCAAAGGTGTCTTTGCCTCCCGTGCGGGATCGCCGGGCATCCCACCCAAGCCCAGGCTGGAGCCGCGCGTCCTAAGGCGCTCAAGGAATCCGCGCAGCGCCTCAGGCCCGTACGGCTGGCCCAAGCCCTCCGTTAACGCGGAGACAGTCTGCTGCTGTGGATCGACGCCAGATGCTGTCCATTGACTGAAGCCCGAGCGCGTCCGCACCATGTCGATCAGTTTTGTGCCTCGAAACACCGTCCTCATTGGCTTGCGATCAGGCCCTTCCGAGGCTTCTGGCGATTTCTGCTTTCGGGGCAATCCTCGCAGGAGCGCCGTCGCCTCTGCGAGCCGTCCTGCACGGGTAAGATGGATTGCCTCGGCCATGCGCGTGTTTAAATCCAAAGTCACGATGGTTGTTCCTGTATTGAGGGGCGGTCAGGCAACAGGTCGAGTAAGCTCTTCCTAGCATCGGAAAGGGCATGGCTGACCCTCGGCGGCGGCAAAGAGGAGCTATCGGATGCGATCGCCTAAAGCTGTTTTGACTGCAGGACTGGCGTGCAGTGCTCCAAGGACGTGTATTGACGCAATTGTTCGTAATGCCAGCTCTGGTGAAACGTCGTCAGCGATGCTGGCGAGTCCGAGAACCTGGATGTGAAGGGTCTCATTCGCGGCCTGAACAGCTTCCAAGTCTTGGCGGGTGTAGCGTCTGAGCCCGAGCTCAAGTTGGTGGCGGGCCACGGACTGCTTGACCGAATCGCGATGTCGATCAAGTTGGTTGCGAATGGCCGTTCGGATAAAATCGGTACGATTAGAGTAGAACCCTTCCTGCACGAGGAGATCGACATGACCAAGGTCAACATAGCCGAGGTTAATCGTTATCTTTTCGCTGTCGCTTGTCTTAGGGCGAAATTCGCGGATATTGTTGGTCATAAACGCCATCCCTACACCATCCACATGGATGTTAAATTGTAGGTGATAGCCAATTTTCAAGGCGTAAGCCCAGTCCGCGTAACGGAGAATGAACATGGACGATAAGAAAGAACCGCCGCCCAAGGCAGCGCCACCTCCGCGGCTAAGGCAGCAACGGACCAGGTGGAAAGAGCGCTTGGCGAAGCCGAGGAAGCGGTCCAGCGAGCCGCGGGGCGAGCTTGGTCTCAGGCAGGCGATATGGCGGACGACGTGTTGGCCGCCGGTCGTCGTGCCGCCCAAGCGGGATCCCATCAAATCAACGAGCAGCCGCTCATGGCGGTGATTGGAGGCTTCGCTCTTGGCTATGTCGCGGCTTTTTTACTCACGGGCGCCGGTAACCGCGGACAACCGTCGGCGACCCAAAGTGGCGTGAGGCTCTCAAGGCGACACGTGATCCACTCTGCACCCGTTGATCTCACTGTATCGCCGGCTTCCTGAGCTCGTTCAGCGGACCGCTCCCATATCGCAAACCTGATCGATCGATGGGCCACAGGATTCTTCGATTACAGAGCACCTCC
>JBARIB010001084.1:0-2435 GCA_049799535.1 Allostellaceae bacterium
GATATTGCGATTACCCAGGGGCCGGTCAGCTTTGGCGAAAGCGGGCAAGTCTCGGTGTTCGTGCGCGACCCCGACCGCAATGTCATCGAGCTGCGCGGCCGCGAACAGGGCGTCGTCGCAGGCGTCACCCGTTACGTACCGTAAGCCAGCGGCCTCGATCGCCTCGAGGGGATAGACCCGGTGGTGAACTTGCCAAGCTTTCGCCAGCTCGGTCATCTCGTCATGCTCGCCGATCACGGTCATTTCGGCCGGGCGGCGAAGGCTTGCAATGTCACGCAGTCGACGCTGAGCGCCAGCATAAAGGAATTGGAAAACGTCCTTCAGGCTTCGCTTGTCGACCGCACAAAGCGCCGTGTCGTATTTACCCCGCTGGGGCTCGATATTGTCGAGCGTGCGCGCGGCTAATGCAGGATGGTAAGGACGTTGTCGAGGCCGCTCGCGCCGGCAGCGAGCCGCTCAGTGGTGCCTGCGAATGGGGGTGATCCCGACCGTAAGCCCATTCTTGCTGCCTGGCGTCTTGCCCGGAATTGCGCCGCGCTTATCCGGCGCTCAGGCTATATCTCGTCGAGACCTGACCGCGCGGCTCGTCCAAGAGCTGTACGCGGGAAGGCTCGACACAGCATTGCTCGCCCTCCCTTTCGATGACGGCAAGAACCTCGAGACGCGAGCCCTCTTTCGTGACCCTTTTAAAGTGGCTCTGCCGAAGGGTCATCCGCTCGCCGCCGGAGCTGCGGTCGACATCGAACGGCTGCAGTCTGAAGAGCTGCAGTTGTTGAAGGAAGGGCACTGTCTGCGTGAACATGCGCTTGCGGCATGCCATTTCGCGGACAAACGTCGCTTCGAGGCGATCGAGGCGACCAGTCTCCTCACCCTGGTGCAGATGGTGGGTAATGGGTTGGGGATCACGCTATTGCCCGAGCTCGCAATAGACAGGGGTATTCTCAAAGGAACAGCAATTTCGCTGATCCAGATCGCGGGGAGCAGCCGAGCCGGGAAATCGCTCTCGTGTGGCGCCGCGGAACCGGGCGGCAGCGCGAGTTCGAGCTTTTCGCCTCGCTGCTCGCGCAACTCGTTGGGGAGCGATCGAGACCACAATCGATTTTCCCACTTAATTCGGAGAAGATTACTCGTTTGGTCGATTCCAGCTCCCTGCCAATTTGATAATGGAAACAAAAGGAGCTGAACATGACCCAGTCGAATTACGCTCGGGTCGAGACCAAAAACTCTCTGCCTCAATCAATCCGGCAGCAATCTATCGCGTTGCTAAATCGGAGCCTGGCTTCGGCTATCGACTTGGAGCGGCAGGCTAAGCAGGCCCATTGGAACGTCAGAGGGCCGAACCTTTATTGCTCTGCACGAGCTCTTCGACAAAGTGGCCGAGGCGGCGGAAGAATTCACCGATCTACTCGCCGAGCGGGCCACTTCTCTCGGTGGTACCGCCGAAGGCAGGCCTCATGCCGTCGTCGAGACTTCGTCATTGCCGCGGTACCCAGGTGAGATCATCCCCGAACGAGAGCATATCGACGCACTATCGACGGCTCTGGCGACATTCGGTAAGACCGCACGCGAGGCAATCGACGAGGCCGAACGGTTCGGCGACGCCGATACGGCGGATGTATTTACCGAAATCAGCCGCGAGACCGACAAGCAACTGTGGCTCGTCGAGTCGCATCTGCACCGGTAATCCTGCCGGCTCTCGCCAGACTATGGTTGTCGGGCTAGATGGCGGCTTCGGAGATCTAAATCACTTTTGATCGACGAAAGGCCGCGATCTGACCGCCGCTATAGCCGTGCTCGGCAAGGATTTTATCCGTATCGGCGCCGATTTCGGGGGGCGGTGTCTCGATGCTCGGGCCGCCATGGGCGAATTTGAAGGCAGCCAGCGGCACGTCGAAGCCGGCCTCGATGCCGGGCGCTGAACTGTGATGGTGGGTAACACCACGAGTGGAAAATTGCGGATCGCGGACAGCTTCCGCCAAAGTGCGCACCCGCGCTGCGGGGACATGGCGGGATTGAAAGAAAGTCTCCCATTCGTCCGCGGTTCGCGTCTTTAAAGTTTCAGCGAGCACCGCGGCTTCGCGCTCGCGATCACTCTCGCGCTCTTCATTGTCATTTTTGGCCATCTCGGGCCTCTCGAGCGCCTGCCATAACCTGCGTTGTTGCCGCAAATTGCTGGCCCCGAGCATCACCAACCCCTCTTTGGCCTCGTAGCAGCTATTGGTAGCGTGCAGGTGGCGGTTGCCGGACGGCTTGGGCTCGACGCCGTTCCGCAAATAACCGGTCAGGTGCGAACCCATCAGGATCATCGCGACATCGAGCATTGCCAGATCGATGCGCTGGCCGCGGCCGGTTCGCTCCCGCTGGAATAAGGCGCTGGCGAGAGCGAAGGCGCCCATTGTCCCGGTCGCGTAATCGACCGCCGGCGAGCCGAACTT
>JBARIB010001085.1:0-2105 GCA_049799535.1 Allostellaceae bacterium
CTCGACCGCGTGCGTCCGGATTGGCGCGATGAACTCGCCGGCGCGGGCGCCAGGTCGAGCGGCAACGCCGGCGGGACCGCGCGGCCCGCGAGCGGCGACATGACTGTCGAGGAAGCCTACGCTATCCTCGGTCTCGGGCCCGGCGCCGATGCCGAGGCAATCAAGGAGGCGCATCGCCGCCTGATGGTCAAACTGCACCCCGACCATGGCGGCTCCGATTATCTCGCGACGAAGATCAACCGCGCCCGCGACGTGCTCTTGCACCGGTAGCCAGATATCTCAGAGTTCGGACAGCCCCTTCTCGCCCTTCGCGGAGGAGCGGAAAACGCTCAAATGCAATCGAAATGCGCGTAGCGGTCGCTGAGGCCAAAATTTACAGTAGTCCTGAGCCTTGCGGATTTGCTGTGAGCCGAGCACGCCCTCTGCGCGAGCCGCGTTGCCGCATCGATACCGTCCATCGCGTCGTAGCGGACAGTCACCGCGTTCGGCGTGCTTTCGACCAATGCCGGGCCAGTGCAGCCGGTCAGCAGGAGGAGAGCTGCTAAGCACAGCGAGCGCTTTTGTCCGGCCGCGGCGTGTCCTATCTTTTGCATATGATAGACAACGACAAGCATTCACCGAGCCGAGGCTGACAGGTGCTCGACACTCCTGTTTCGGTCGCGGATGCGCCAGCGCGGGTGAGAGGATCGCGGCAAATCCTTGTACCGCTGGTCGTCGCGTGCGCGATGTTCATGCAAAACCTCGACTCTACGGTCATCGCCACCGCCTTGCCGACGATCGCACATTCGCTCGGCGAGAGCCCGCTGCGGCTCAATGTCGCGATCACCTGCTATCTGTTGAGCCTAGCCGTGTTTATCCCGATCAGCGGCTGGGTCGCAGACCGGTTTGGGGCGCGCCGAATTTTCAGCGGGGCGATCGTTGTCTTTACCCTAGGCTCGATCGGCTGCGGTTTTGCCGGTTCGCTTCCCGCACTCGTCGTCGCCCGCATTGTACAGGGCATGGGAGGCGCGCTGATGGTCCCGGTTGGCCGCCTCGTATTGCTGAGGACGGTGCCAAAATCCGATCTCGTGCGGGCGATGTCCTATGTAAGCGTACCGGCACTGATCGGCCCCGTGATGGGGCCGCCGCTGGGCGGTTTTATCGTCACATACGCGTCCTGGCGCTGGATCTTCTTCATCAACATCCCGATCGGTATCCTCGGGATCGTCCTCGTCAACCTGCTGGTCAGCGATCTGAAGGAAACCGGCCGTCGGCCCTTCGATTTCAGCGGTTTTGTGCTGACCGGTATAGGGCTGGCGACGTTGGCCTTCGGCTTCGAGAATGTCGGGCGCGGGGCATTGCCGGCCATCGCCGTAATGGCGCTGCTGGCGGTCGGCGCTACTTGCACCGTTCTTTATGTCCGCCACGCATCGCGGGTCTCGCATCCGATCATCGACCTCGCGCTGATGAAGATTCCGACCTACGCGTCGGCGACGATCGGCGGCTTCTTGTTTCGCATGGGCCTCGGCGCCTTGCCCTTTCTCTTGCCGCTCATGCTGCAAGTCGGTTTTGGGCTAAATGCATTGTCCTCCGGGCTGTTGACCTTCGCCAGCGCCGCCGGGGCGATGACGATGAAAGTGACAGCCGCACAAATAATCCGGACCCTCGGGTTCCGCATCGTGCTGGTCGGTGACGCAGTGATCAGCTCATTCTTTCTGTTCGGCTACAGCCTGTTCCGGCCGGACACCCCGCACCTCGTGATCTTTCTCGCGTTGCTGGCGGGCGGCTTTTTCCGATCGCTGCAAATGACCAGCATCAACACATTGAGCTATGCCGATGTGCCGCCCGCTATGTTGAGCCGCGCTACAAGCTTGACCAGCATGGCGCAACAGCTCTCGCAAACCGCCGGGGTCGCCACCGGCGCATTGCTTCTGCAAGTCGTGTTGACGCTGCGCGGCGGAACAGCGCTTATCGCCGCCGATTTCTACCCGGTCTTCGTAGGCGTTGCGATGATCTCGCTGCTGTCTGTGCCGTTCTTTTTAAGGATGTCGCCGAACGCCGGTGCCGAAGTCAGCGGTCGCCCGGTAGTTCGCTGATTATCGGCCCGGCGACGCGGCGGCCTCGTG
>JBARIB010001086.1:0-1518 GCA_049799535.1 Allostellaceae bacterium
AGACTGTGCTGGTGCATTTCCCGTTGCATCCCGAGACACCCGCCGAGGGCCGGTCGCTGGCGGAGCTTTACGCGGGACGCAATGTCGACCCCGAAGCCATGTACGCCCGCATGAAAGGGCTGATGGACGCCGAGGGGCTTCCCTACGGCCGGCGCACTCACACCTACAACAGCCGGCTGGCGCAGGAGCTCGGCAAGTGGGCGGATACGCAACCCGGTGGGTCGGCGATCCACGATGCCCTATACCGGGCCTATTTTGTCGATGCCCGCAACATCGGCGACCCCGATGTATTGGTCGACATCGCGCAGTCGATCGGGCTTCCGGCGGAGGAGGCGCGGGCCGTCCTGAACGAGCGCCGCTTCAAGGAGGCCGTGGATGCCGATTGGGCGAAATCGCGGGAATGGGGTGTGACGGGTGTCCCGACCTTCGTCGCAAACCGCTACGGGGTGGTCGGCGCCCAACCCTACGAGGTGCTGGAACATCTAGTGGAAAAGGCCGGCGCCCGGCGCCGCCATTAGCCGATGTCCGAGCCCCGCCCGATCAGCTTTGACGCTCCGCTCGGGCGGCGGATCATCGAACTCCATGTCTGGGCCGTGCGACAGGGGTTGCTCGGCACCGGCGCTGCCGAGCTGTTCGATGGCTTCTGTCAGCGACTTGTTCTCGGTGGGCTGCCGCTCTGGCGCGCCTCGGCGGCGATGCGGACGTTGCATCCGCAATGGGGTGGGTACAGCTATCTATGGCGTCGCGATCTCAACGCTATCGAGCCTTCGCAGTTCGAGCGCGGCGATGACCATCGTAGAGTTTGGCTGACAAGTCCGTTTGCATTTCTCGTTGCCCAAGCGCAAGCCCGACCCGGAAACCCGGATCCATGGTTACATTTGCGTCGGCGTTTGACCGGGCCCGAAGCGCTCCTCGATTTTCCGGTGCTCGAAGAGCTGGCCAGCGCCGGGGGCACGGACTACTTCGCCCAAATCGTCCGTTTCGGGCCGGAGGGCGACGCCTCGCGCGGAACTGGCATCGCCTATTCTTTTACGACCGACCGCCGAGAGGGTTTCAGTGAGAATGACCTCACTTTACTGCGGGCCGTATTGCCGGCCCTGTCTCTTGCCATGATGGCGCATGCCGGCCACACGATCGCTTCGGGCCTTCTTGCAGCCTATCTCGGTGAGGATGCCGGGCGGCGAGTTCATTCGGGCGCGATCGAGCGCGGCTCGGTTGAAAGCATGCGTGCGGTGCTATGGTATGCCGATATCCGAGGCTTTACTGCGATCGCCGATGCAACGACGGGCCAGGCGGTCATTGAATTGCTGAACGAGGTTTTCGAGACCTTGACGGCGTCACTGCGCCGGCGGGGCGGCCAAGTACTGAAATTCCTGGGCGACGGCATGCTCGCGATCTTCCCGCTGACCGAAGGAGCATCCAACGCGACCTGCAGCAATGCGCTCAATGCCGCCGCGGAAGCAATGGACGCGCTCGAGCGGCTCAATAGGGCACGTTCGGAGGCGAGTGAGCGGGGGG
>JBARIB010001087.1:0-14845 GCA_049799535.1 Allostellaceae bacterium
AATGGCGGCAAGATCTCGGGGACCTTCGTCGCGCGGCTGCGCGCAGAAGCTTCACGGGCTGTTTTCGGAACGCAAAAAGCGCCTGAAACTCCGCCGCCTGCCGCGGCACCTCCTGTCGCGGCCGTCGCGCCGGCCCCGCCGCCCGCACCAGCGCCCGATCGCTTTGCTGCTTGCGAGTTTCGACCGGAGGACTTTCGGATCGGCAATACCCAGTATACGCCCGACAAATATCTGCAGGAGGGCTTTGAGGGTTCGACTACGCGCGCGGTTGCGATGCTGAAAGACCGTCTCAACGAAGCCCGCCAGCTCGCTGGGAATATCGGCGGTGCGGCCCTAGCCGAAGTGCAGCGGCAAGCACGCGTCCTCGACTATTTCAACTGCCGATTGAAGATCGAGCAAGCCTCAGGAAAGTAAATTCGGATCGCCGGGGATGTATCGTTCCGCAGCACGGACCCATATCGGGACGGTACGCCGGCGAAACGAAGACGCGGTGCTCGACCGGGCCGAGATCGGGCTCTGGGTTGTCGCCGACGGCGCAGGCGGGCATGAACGCGGTGATTTTGCCAGCGCCCGCATAATTGCCGGGCTGCGCGAGATTGATCCAGCTTCGACCGGCCCGCGTCTTCTCGCTGATGTGAGAGCTCGCCTGGCACAGAGCAATCGCGAGTTGCGGGCAAGGGCCGCCGAGATCGGCCCGAACGCCTTGATCGGTAGCACAGTGGCGGTTCTTATGATCTTCAATGACCAAAGCTGCTGCCTGTGGGCCGGGGATAGTCGGCTTTACTGCATGCGCAGCGGCCAACTGCAACAGTTGAGCAGAGACCAAAGCCATGTCCAAAACCTGGTGGATCGCGGTGAGATCACGCGGCACGCAGCGGCGACGCATCCGCTCGCCAATATTGTCACAAACCTCGTGGGGGCGTCGGATGAGCTGGTCCTTGAGGAGAGATGGGACCCGCTCGAACCCGGCGACGTTTTGTTGCTCTGCTCCGACGGGCTTAGCGGCGTCGTTAGCGATACCGAAATAGGCGAAATATTGGCGAGACATTCCGTCGTGGCCGCGGCCGATCGCCTGATCGAGCAGGCGCTTGCTTACGGCGCCCACGACAATATCAGCGTCGTGGTCGTGGAATATTCTGCCTGAGGGCACGAATTTACGCCCGCGCAGCGCTCTTGATCCCCTTCAGCCGGTAGGCGCTGAGACTGCCCTCGTGCTTGGTGTCGATGGTTATCAACTCGGCGTCGATATAACGCCACATTCGCTGATGCAGCGCCGGACTGATCAGGATCTCTCCGCTGCCGGCGCCCGCACAATAACGGGCTGTCCAATTCGCGGCTTCACCAATGACTGTGAGCTCCATGCGTTCATTCGAACCGATAAAGCCGTGCAATACCTCGCCGCAATGGACACCGATGCCAATCGTGCAGATCGCCTGGCCGCGCCGCCGGCGTCTTTCGCTGATTTCGTCCATCGCATGTTGCATGGCGATTGCCGCCCGGATTGCCTTCTCATGCCGCAAGGCGTCCGGTTCCGGGCTGCCAAAGACCGCAAATATTGCGTCTCCCGTGATCTTGTCGACCGTTCCATCGTGTTTGAATATGGCGTCCACCAACGCCGAGAAATAATCATTGAGCAAATCCATCACGTCATCAGTGTCCATACCCGCGGTCAATTTGGTGAAGCCACGGATATCCGATTCGAGGATGACGACCTCCGACCTCTCGCCGCCGAGCCGCAGCCGCCCCTGCGCGGCTCGCGAAAACAGCTTGTCGCGGATTTTCGGCGAAAAATTCGTCAGCAGCCGACTAAGGAGGGCGGCGTTGAGACGAAGCTCGGTCTGGAGCTGGTTCTGCATGGCGGCCATTGCCGCGTAGTGCGCGACGGCGAGCATCAGACGCAAGTCGTCGACGGTGAAGACAGTTCCACCGTCACTATTGTCAACACAAGCCACACCTAGAACACGGCCTTTCCACATCAGGGGCACGTACATGCCGGCCTTGATGCGGTTTAAAAACTGGCTCTGGCTCGGATCCAGTCCTTGGCGCCAGATAAATCCTTGCCGCCGCGCCATGGTCCGCGACGCGAGGGTCATGCTGACGGACGGTTGTCCCGCCGGCACATGCGCTTTGAGTAGCAGCTCCCCGCTCGTCGGATCCTCGAGTAAAAGAGCGCCGCGGCTCGCCGCCGGGATAATCGCAACGAGCCGCTCGATGATCGTCTGAAAAAGCGCGTCGAGCTCGATTTGTTCGCTGAACTGTAGCGGTAACTCATACAGGAGAGCCAATGCCTGCGCCCGATCGGGATCGATCGGCATGCCGGGCTCGAACACGGGGGCCGCGGCATCGATCATTTCGGTGATGTCGAGACGGGTATCCTGAGTATCGACCAAGGTGGCATCGTTGGCCCAGCCTGGTTCGAAATCGCCCTCCGCGACGCGCCCATCGACCTGCAGCACCGTGTCGCTGATCTGAATCTTTTGCCCGGGCGCGAGGCGGACCTTCCCGGCCCCTTTGATCGGCTGCCCATCCACCTCCGTGCCGTTGGCACTGCCGAGATCTTCGATCCAGTAATCGCCGTCGGCTAACGAGATACGCGCGTGCGGCCGCGAAACGCGCAGGTCGGGGGTGAGATCGATATCGACATGCACGCCAGAGCGCGGCCGCCCGATAACCACCGACTGAGCCGATTGGTCGAAGATCTTCTCGTTGCCCCGGTAGCGATAGCGTATCCGCACGTTGCGCCGCCATCCGATGCCGCCACGCCGCGAATACAATTACCACAACCAAGCGCGGATTGGAGCCCTCCCATACAACCAAGATACAGCGCGCAGTGGATAAAATCAGACGGATGGGTACCGTAGCGGCGCGTCGCCTCGTCATACCGACCCACGGGTCTGGCCTCTGGCCGGCCCGAGGACAGGCTTCGGCCGGTATCCATGGCTGCCATGGTCCCAGCCCGCGCCGGAACGACAGAAAAAGACAGCGAGGTCGATGGTTGCAGGATTACAAAGGCGCTTCGGCCCCTTTTTGCGACCTCTGCACAGCCGCCTTGCCGCGGTGCGGTCTCAAAAAATCTCTTATCGCACCCCGATATTGAACCTAAGGCTTCGCGGAGCGTGATATCGACAAGGGCTATGATGCACAGCAGGTCTGACCGCGACGATGCCAGCACAACATTCTGAGAGCGCAGCGATCGATCCTGGGAGGGTTAGAATCAAGTCGAGCCCTGGCATTCGCCCAACTAACGGTAGCCCGGCGCGCGGTGCCGAAGATGAGGCGCGCCGTGTTGGACTGCCCTTCCTGTCATTTCTCGCACTTGTCGTCGGTATCGTTGCCGGGTTCGGCGCCGTCGTCTTCCGGGATTTGATCGGTCTGGTGCACAACCTCTTGTTCCTCGGCGAATTCGCGGTCCGATACGACGCCAACGTCTTTACGCCGCCGAGCCCGTGGGGGCCTTTTGTGATCCTGGTGCCGGTGGTCGGGGCGCTTGGCGTCACCCTCCTGGTGACGAAATTCGCCCCGGAGGCGAAAGGCCACGGCGTGCCCGAAGTCATGGACGCGGTTTACTACAATGGCGGCGTGATTCGTCCGATCGTCGCGGTCGTGAAGTCGCTCGCCTCGGCGATCGCGATCGGCAGCGGAGCGGCCGTCGGCCGCGAGGGGCCGATAATTCAAATCGGCTCGGCGTTCGGTTCGACCTTGGGCCAGATCATCCGCATGCCACCGGGACAGCGTATCACACTAGTGGCCGCCGGCGCTGGTGCCGGTATCGCGGCAACCTTCAACACGCCGATCGGCGGCGTCCTGTTCGCGATCGAGCTGATGATGCCGGAGGTCAGCGTCCGCACCTTCTTGCCGGTAGCAATCTCCACGGGGATCGCGACCTTTATCGGCCGGGTGTTCTTCGGCGATCAGCCGGCCTTTGTGGTGCCGCTGCCGCCGCTCCAGCACCCCGATATCAACGCAGCTCTCCTGCTGTTCCTTTACGCCGCTCTCGGCGTGATCACCGGCTTGGCCGCGACCGGCTTTGTTCGCGGACTGCATTTCCTCGAAGACCAGTTCGACAGGATAAAGGGGCCGTATGTACGGCACGTCTTCGGGATGCTGCTGGTCGGCCTCCTGATCTATCTGCTGCATGAAAACTTTGGCCACTATTACGTTGAGGGCGTCGGTTATGCCACGGTGCAGGCCATCGTGTTCGGCCAGCTGAATGCAGCTTGGCTGCTCGGACTGCTGTTCGTCTGCAAACTGTTCGCGACGACAACCAGCCTGGGGTCGGGATCCTCGGGCGGGATCTTCTCGCCCTCGCTCTTCATGGGCGCAACCCTCGGCGGCGCCTTTGCATCGTCTCTGGTTGCTCTCCATGTGCCGCTCGACATCAATGTGCCGGTATTCGCAATGGTCGGCATGGCAGCGATGGTCGGCGGCGGCACGGGTGCGGCAATGACCGCCGTCACGATGATCTTCGAAATGACGCGCGACTATAACATCGTGCTCCCGATGATCATTGCCGTTGCGTTCAGCCTCGGCGTGCGCCGCGTGTTGTCGCCGGAAAGCATTTACACGCTGAAGCTCGCGCGTCGCGGCCACCTCGTTCCCAAAGCGCTGCACGCCAACATGTTTCTCGTGCGCCGAGCCGCGGATGTGATGGATACCGATGTCCTCATCTTACCGGCCGAGACCGACTTCGACGAGTTCCTGAGCCGGCCTGAGCATGGCGGCCGCATGCGGCACGTCATCGTCACCCGAAACAACCGCATTTTCGGAGTCGTGCGCGTCAACACCGGGCTGCGCCGAGGGCTGGCTAAAGTGGATACCGGCATCACTCTCGGCGATGTGGCCCGCCCGAATTTTACGGTCGTGCGCGAGGCCGACATCGCCTTCGAGGTCATCCAGCGGATCTGGCGCAAGCGCGCCGTCATGGCGATCGTCATGCGCGGCCGTGGCGTGCCGCGGCCGCAGAACATCGCGGGCGTTATCACAAAAGAGCACGTCGCCGATTCGGTGGCGAGCAGCATACAAATCTACCCGAGTTAGACGCACCGAGGTTTCACTGCGGCCTCAGTCCAAAATCGCCGGCGAATCGGCAGAGGACCACGGCAGCCTGCTGGTGCTGGCGCTTCTCGCGCTGATTGCGGGAGCGGGGGCTGGATTCATCGGCGCGATCTTTCGACTTGCCCTCGAGCAGGCGGATCGCGTGCGCGATAGGCTGACCGCCTGGGCTCACGGAGAAGCGCTCGCGGGTTTCCTATTGGTGACCGTCGGCGTAGCGGTGGCAGTCGGCCTTGCGGCTTGGCTAGTCCGACGGTTTTCCCCTTACGCCTCCGGGAGCGGCATCCCCCAAGTCGAAGCGGCGCTGAGTGGGCACCTGCCACCGGCGCCGCCTCATTTGATACTTGTGAAATTCTTCGGCGGGGTGCTGGCAATAGGCTCCGGGCTGGCGCTTGGCCGCGAGGGGCCCAGCGTGCAAATGGGCGCGGTAATTTCTCACATCGTCGGAAAAATCTCAGGCCGCGGCTGGCCGGACCGAAGGACGCTGCTGGCCGCTGGTGCAGGAGCTGGGCTTGCCGTCGCGTTCAACGCGCCGATCGCGGGCGCCATTTTTGTGCTCGAGGAGCTGGTCGGGCGGTTTGATACTCGTGTCGCGATAGCGGCGCTCGGCGCATCGACAACGGCGATCCTGGTCGCCCGCCTTTTTCTTGGCGACGCGCCGGATTTTCAGGTGACAATTGTGGGCTACGCCGCCGCCGAGAGCTGGCCTCTCTACGTTGTGCTGGGCAGCCTCGCTGGAATATTGGCAGCCTTCTACAACCGGACACTGCTCGCAGCCATTGCGGTTGCGGACCGGCTCGACCGATGGCCGGTGGAATTGCAGGCCGGTGTGATCGGCGCTGCGGTCGGGATCCTCGCATGGTTCGCACCGGGACTGGTTGGCGGGGGCGACGCCATCACCCAGCGGATACTCGCCGGTGGAGCGCCTTTGATGCTAATCCCGGTGGCTTTTCTGCTGCGGTTCGGCCTCGGCGCCGTTTCCTACGCAGCCGCGACACCCGGCGGGTTGTTCGCTCCGATGCTCGTGCTCGGCGCGCAGCTCGGCCTGTTTTTGGGCGCAATCTGCCGACTGGCCTTCCCTGATCTCAATGTCGAGCCGTCAGCGTTCGCCGTAGTCGGGATGGCCGCCTTCTTCACCGGCGTGGTGCAGGCTCCAGTGACCGGCATCGTCCTCGTCATCGAGATGACCGCCGCCTTTACGACGCTTCTTCCAATGATTGGGGCGTGCTTCGCGGCAATGCTGGTCGCAAACCTGCTGCACAGCTCGCCGATCTATGAATCACTGCGGGAACGAGTTGCTCGCCGCCAGCGAGGCGAGGACGTTACTCGAACGGCAGATGCATGAGTAGAAAATACCCGTTGATCATCAGTAGCGTCCCGGCAATGGCGAGTGCGCCGCTCAAATGGACGAGCGGGCGTGAAGCGGCGACGATGCTGACCGACCCGAGCACGATCGCGATCTGGAACAGCGCCGCGGCGAAATCGAAGTTTGGATCGCGCTCGGCGGCGTGGTCGCGCTTGGTCTCCCACTCCTTGGCCTTGGCGAGCAATTCTTTCTTTCCCTCACCGGTCGAGGGATCGCTTTCATAGCGATCGACCCGCTCGCGGTATCGCTTGATTCGATCCTGGATCTTGGTCCTGGCTGCCTCGGGCATGTCGGGCAGTGCCAGGACTTCGGAATCGAGCTGCTCCGCGGTTAATTGGTATACGGTCTGGCGGATATTCTTCGCTTGATAATACCCATAGATGTCTGAGGCCTGGATATTGGCATTGAGCATCGTCTTCGTGGCGTTCGAGCCGCCCAGAGCGGTAATCGCGAGCAGCATCGCGATAACGCCGAGATAGATTCCGGTAAGCTTGCGGAAGCTTGCGTCCGCTTCGGCGCTGTGAGCCTCCTCATGGTGGGCGTGTATCCTTTCGGCGATCTCGCTCGCTTCGGTCGCTTCCACGGCTCCCCTCCCTCAACGAGCGCTCAGCGCCGCCTTGTAGGTGCGCACCGCCTCGGCAAAGCCCATGAAGAGGGCGTCGGCGGTCAGCTCGTGGCCGATTGAGGCCTCGGCGACGGCGGGGAGAGCCGCGGTCAAGCGCGGCAGGTTTTCAAGGTTCAAGTCGTGGCCGATATTGACGACTAGGCCCAACTCGATCGCGCGCGCGGCGGTTGCGACGCAGGACTGCAAGAGCGCATCGGGATTGCCGGAGCGAAAGGCCGCGGCGTAGGAGCCGGTGTAGATTTCGATGCCGTCAGCCCCGATGTTGTGCGCCGGCGCCGCTGCGGCCGGATCGGGATCGATGAACAAGATGACGCGGCAGCCGAGCGGCTTTAGCTCTTTGAGAGCGGAGTCGACAAGGCGGTGCTGCGCGGCGTCGAGCTTCCAGCCCTCTTCCGAGGTGAAGGCTTCGGGGCTATCCGGCACCAAGGTGCACTGCTCCGGCTTCACCTCGGTGACGATGTCGAGAAAACGGCGGTCGGGGTAGCCTTCGAGGTTGAGTTCGAACCCGGGCCGCCATGGCCGCATCAGTTCGGCCAGCCCGATCACGTCGCTGCGGCGGATATGCCGTTCGTCGGGGCGCGGGTGCGCAGTCAGCCCGTCGGCCCCGGCGTCATGGGCAATCCGGCCAAAGCGCAGCACGTCCGGCACCCCGGTCCGCCGCGAGTTGCGGAGCAACGCGATCTTGTTGAGATTGACGCTGAGCCGAGCCATCGCCTCCAGAATATAGGAGAGTGCCGCCGCGGTCAGCCCGCTGTCGATCATCTTGGAAATACGCGGCTCCAACCCCGGGTGGCCTGAGGCTCATGTTCCCCTCCGGGGATCGAATCGGCTTCGAAATCGTATCGGCTTACGCGAGGGTCCTTCGCAGGTTCCTCCGCTGGTTGAAAGGCGCAGCCTTGGCTAGTGATCACGCCTGCGCTGTTCGGCGGTGGCGGCGCCGCAGGCGGATGGCGCCGAGTACAATGGCAGCCACGGCAACGATTATCGGGATCAGCGCGATATCCAGAAATTCGAGGCCGGTTTTGAGCCGTCCGATGTCGCTGCGCAGTGCCGCCTGAACATTGCGCAACTGGCGCCGGGTCTGCACCATCTCGGCGCGAAACTCCTCGATAGCCTTTGTCTGTTCCGGCGAAAGGGTCTTCGGCGCGTCTGCCTGGTCCTTCCCTGTCAGGCTGGCGAGCTTGGCTTGGGTGTCTTTCAGCTTTGCCTGTAGGGTGCGCTCTTCGGCGCTGTAGCGCGCTTGAGCCTCGCTCTGAATTTGCTCGACGACCTCGAAGGGACGGGCAGAAGTGCCGCGGGTCCGCAAGCCCACGAGATCGTCGCCGCCGGCCAATACCTCGATTGCATTGGCGACAAAATCGCCGTTATTGGCGGTCGGAACCAATACCCGTTGCCCAAAGAACTCCTGTTTCTGCAGCCAAAACTTGTCGTCGAGGATGTCGGTATCGGCGACGACGACGACGTTGATAGGCTGCACCGATTGTTTTAGCGGCTCGCCGGTGGCAGATGGCTGCTCGGCAGGTTTCGGCGGCTCCGTCTGGCCTTCCTTGGCTTTGTCGGGCTCGGGTGCCTTCGGCGGTCCGTCGGGAAACGCGCTATCTGCCATTCCGGTCACGTGCGCGGCCAGAATGTAGCGTTTATTGTCGGGTTTGAACTCGGCGAGAAGTCCCGCGACATCAGGTATGCCGGCCAATTTCTCGGCAGGGATCTTCATCGAGTCCGGCGAGGTTGTAATCAACGGCTCGACATGCGTCTTGGCGCCTTCGACCGGCTCGATAATACCAGAAGAGGCCATGTTGATGTGACTGAGATCGGCCGTGATCATGTCCTCGCGGTTGAGATTGCCGCTCTTCAGATTTAGCCACGCGACATAATCGAGCGGGCGCGAGCCGCCCCGCGGACCGGGCACGCCGACCCTTTGTGCGTCGCGGCGATCACCGGCCACCGTATTCGCCGGCACCTCGAAACCCCAGGCTTTGAAAAGCCGCGCGAGATTGCTGGCGGTTGGGGAGCCGGGCTGATGCAACTGGCTCGGGTGCGAGGCCTGCAATTCCGAATAGGGGTCGACAAAGGCCAATATTTTCCCGCCCTTCAACCCGAACTGGTCAATCGCATAGAGGGTCTTGTCGGATAGGTTCTGCGGATGCACGAGCATCAACACATCGATATCGGGTGGGATCGCATCGATGTTGGCGGCGAGCGGCTTCACCGTGTCGAGCTGCTGGAGTTGCTCCATGATGGCCATCGGCTCCGCCGGACGGCCGCGCATCATCGCCATGACGTCGCCTTCGAGCGGCAAGGTACTGATCAGCCCAACCACGGTTCTCTTCGGAAAGGCGAGACTGTGGACGAGTTTCGTCAGGTCGTATTCGAGGAAGCGCTCGCGCTCGGGCTGGAAGAAGGCGATGACCTGCTGGTCGTCGGTCGAGTTCGTCGCGGCCAGGCCGAAATAGACCTGCTCGCCTGCCGTATCGAGCGGCACTCCCTGGAGCCCGAAAGCGACCGCGCGATCCTCCGTGTCCGAAAAGGGCAAGGGATTGTAGACCTCGAGCCGGATCTTGCCGTGGGCCGCGGCGACGTACTGATCGAGCAGCTCGCGGACCCGCTGGGCATAGACGCCGTAGGACGGCACCTCGTCGGCTAGGCGGGTCGAATAATAGAATCGCAAGGTGATCGGCTCGTCGATTTTGGCCAGCGTCGTCAGCGTGCCGTGCGACAGCGAATAGAGATGCTCCCGCGTGAGGTCGAGGCGCCAGGTGACGAACCGGGCGGCGATGATGTTGACTGAAATCAGCATCAACGCGATGCAGACCAGCGCCGCCGCGGCGATGGCGCGCCGAGAGGTGAAAAATCGGCGGAGGCGATCGGGCAGTGCCATTTCACTCGGCCTTTTCGAGATCGATCAGGATCGCGTTGGCGGCAAGAAAGGCGATCATCACCGATAAGAAGTAGACGAGATCACGAAAGTCGATAACGCCTCGCGTAATCGCGCTGAAATGGCCAAGAAAGCTCGTCTGGGTGATGCCGCGGATCAGCCATTCCGGCGCCCAGCCTTGAAAGAAGCCGAGCACGATCGGCGACCCCGCGACCGTAAAGACAAAGACCAGTGCCGCGGTCACGACAAACGCGATCACCTGGTTCTTTGTCATTGCCGAAACGCAAGCGCCGACTGCCAGCATGGCGCCCGCCATCAGCCAGCTGGCAATGTAGCTGGCGAGGATCACGCCGTTATCGGGATGACCCAGAAACAAGACGGTGAGCCAGAACGGGAACGTCAAAGCCAGCGCGATACCGGCAAAGCACCAGGCGGCGAGGAATTTTCCGACGACTGCCTCGGTCATGCGGATCGGCAACGTTAAGAACAGCTCGATCGTGCCGCTCTTGCGTTCCTCGGCCCAGAGCCGCATCGACAGAGCCGGGATCAGCACGACGTAGAGCCAGGGATGAAAGGCGAAGAAGGGCTGGAGATCCGCTTGGCCTCGCTCGAAGAAGTTACCGGCAAAGAATGTCATCACCCCCGCCATCACGAGAAAGATGACAATGAACACATAGGCAAGCGGGGTGGCGAAATAGCCGGCCAGTTCGCGACGGAAGATCGTCAGAACGTTTCGCATTTCGGTCAGGCTGCGGCAGCAAGGTTCCCGGGTTCGGGCGGAGCGGTGGTGATTTCGCGGAAGACATCGTCGAGACGCCCGCGCTCAACCTGCAGCCGAGTAATCGTCCAGCCGCGGTCGCGGGCGAGATCGGCAATTTCGGCCACCACCGCGCGCCCTCCGTGCGGCAACACGATCAGCCCATCTCCCGTGGCGTCACTAACCGGCTCGACCGCCGCTACCCCGGGCAGCGCCGCCACCTCGGCGCGGATATTCGAGTCGGCCCCGGCAATGCCGACCCTCACAGCGTTGTGGCGCCGCGAACGCTGCGCTAATTCCGCGGGCGTGCCATCGGCCAGCAGGCGACCATGAGCGATTATAATCGCCCGGCTGCATACCGCTTCCACTTCCTCAAGCAGATGCGTCGAAATAATGATTGCCTTTTCCGGCTGCATTGCCGTGATGATCTTGCGCATCTCGTATTTCTGGTTGGGGTCAAGCCCGTCGGTCGGCTCATCGAGAATCAGGACGTCGGGATCGTGCAACAGCGCCTGCGCGACGCCTACCCGCCGCTTGTAGCCCTTCGACAAGGTTTCGATCGGCTGATGCATGACTTCGGCGATTTTGATCATCTCGACGACGCGGTCGATCCGCTGCTTTGCGTCGCTGCCCGAAAACCCGCGTATATGAGCGATGAAATCGAGGAAAGCGGCCGGTGTCATGTCGGGGTAGGCAGGCGCTCCCTCGGGCAGATAACCGATATGCCGTTTCGCCGCGAGCGGGTGCGTTTGTATGTCGAAGCCGCAGATGACCGCGGTACCGGCAGTCGGCGCCAGAAAGCCGGTGATCATCTTCATTGTCGTCGACTTGCCGGCTCCGTTGGGGCCAAGAAAACCCAGCGCCTCGCCGCGCGGCACAGTAAAGGAGACATCGTCGACCGCAGCCAGCGGCCCGAAGCATTTGACGAGATGTCGACTCTCCAACATACCAGCGCATCCCCGATGACGGCCTGCTTGTGCATTCTCGCGGCGCGCCCCGATAAAGAATTCAGGGTCCAGTGACAAGAGGTTTTGTGATCCACCACTGCATTCTTCGGGCGTTTCCATGATCCGGCAACTACGGCTTTTTTCCGGCCTCGTGATGCTCGCCTATGTGACGATGCATCTGCTCAACCACGCCGTCGGCCTCATCTCGCTCGAATCGATGGAAGACGTGCTGTGGTACATCTTCCGGACCTGGTCGAACCGGCCGGCCCAAACACTGCTTTATGGCAGTTTCGTCATTCATTACGGGCTGGCGCTATGGGCATTGTGGCAGCGGCGCAGCTTGCAGCTGCGCGTGTCCGAGCTGAGCCAGATCGTGCTGGGTTTCGCCATCCCGATTCTGCTCGCTCGGCATGTCGTCGCGACCCGAATAGCCGATAATTTCTTTCATACCGACACTGGCTACTACGCCTACCTGCTGTGGGTATATTTCGTCAGATCACCCTCGCACGGCTATTTGCAGATGCTGGTGCTGGTCGTCGCCTGGGCACACGCGATGATCGGTCTGCATTTCTGGCTGCGCGTCCGGCCCTGGTATGCGCGAGTCCAGGCGCCCGCGCTCGCGATTGCCGTCCTCGTCCCGGTCTTATCCCTGCTCGGCATGATCGAGGCCGGCAGACATGTCGTGGCTCTTGCTGCCAATCCTGATTGGACGCGCGAGGCGTTCGCGCGGATGAAGTCGCCTTCACCGGAAACTCAGCGCGCGCTCGAGGCGATCATTGATGGCCTCTCCTGGTTTTTCGGCGGCACGGTCGTGGCGGTGTTGCTTGCCCGCTTGATCCGATGGGCTTGGCGACGGCGGCACGGCCTCGTGCATATCGGCTATCCCGACGGAAGGTTTGTCGAAGTCATGCCCGGCACGAGCGTGCTCGAGGCGAGCCGGATTGCGGGCATTCCGCACGCTTCGGTATGCGGCGGTCGTGGCCGCTGCTCGACCTGCCGCGTCAGGGTGCGCGGCGAGATCCACAGCATAGACCCGCCATCGCCAAACGAAATGCGGGTATTGCGCCGGATCGGCGCGCGGCCCAACATCCGGCTCGCTTGCATGCTGCGGCCACGCGGCGCGGTCGAGGTTACTCCGTTGCTGCCACCGCTCGCTCTGGCGGCGGACGGGCGGCAGCGCGTCGATTTCGTGCAGGGCAGCGAGCGCGAAATCGCGATTCTGTTTGCCGATATCCGCGGTTTCACCGCTCTCTCCGAGGGCCGGCTTCCCTACGACGTCGTGTTTGTCCTCAACCGCTATTTTGCGGCAATGGGCCGCGCCGTCGAGGCAGCGGGAGGGCGGGTCGACAAGTTCATTGGCGACGGCGTCATGGCGCTCTTTGGGATCGAGCGCGGTCCGCAATCAGGTTGCCGTGAAGCACTTGCTGCTGCGCGCCTCATGTCGGAAAGGCTCTCTGAGCTCAACGTCTCGTTGCGGATTGAACTCGATCGGCCGCTGCGCATCGGCATAGGCATCCATTGCGGGCCGGTCATCGTCGGAGAAATGGGGTACGGCAACGCCGCCGCAATCACCGCAATCGGCGACGCCGTCAATACGGCAAGCCGGCTTGAAGAGCTCACCAAGGAATACGACTGCGAGCTCGTCGTCTCTGAGGAGACGATCGAACGCGCCGGTTTCGACCTGACCGGCTTCTCGCGCCATGAAATCGAGATCCGCGGCAAACGAGGGATGCTCGCCGTCAGAGTTTTCGATCGTGCCGCGGAGCTGCCGGCTTCAGCTGTAGCCATGCCCCGGAGCGAACCTGCCGCGGGAGAACCGGCCGTTCCCGCTTAGAGCGCGTCGGGAGGGTAGCGAATTTCGACTAAATAAAGGCCTTCCGGGGGGGCGGTCGGGCCGCCGGCGCGGCGATCGCGGGCGGCTAGCGCGCGTGCGACGTCATCGGGGTGCCACCGACCAAGGCCCACCAATTTCAACGTGCCCGCCATGTTGCGCACCTGGTGATGCAGGAAGGAGCGGGCGCGTGCCTCGATGTGGATCTCGTCGCCGGAGCGCCGCAATTCGAGCGTGTCAACGGTCCTCAAAGGCGATCGTGCTTGGCACAACGAGTCACGAAAGGTCGAAAAGTCATGGTGCCCGATGAGATGCCGCGCACCCTCACGCATTGCTTCGACATCGAGCGGCTGAGCGACGTGCCAGACCCGGTCTCGTTCGATTGCTGCCGGCGCGCGGCGGTTCAGGATACGGTAGAGATAGACCCGGCCGATCGCGGACAGCCGCGCGTCGAAATCATCGGAAACGGCTTTGGCCGTGAGCACCGAGATCCGGGCGGGCCGCAAGTAATGATTGACGGCGCTGCGCAAGGTTTCGGTCGGCACCGGACGCGTGAGATCCAAATGCGCGACCTGGGCGATGGCATGCACACCTGCATCGGTTCGCCCCGCTCCGTGCACGGTGACGGTCTCGCCACACAATTTGGCAATTGCGGTTTCGAGCGCTTCTTGCACCGAAAGCCCATTTGCCTGCCGCTGCCAGCCAACCAGCCCGGTCCCGTCATATTCGATCGTCAGTTTGTAGCGGGGCATGGCAGCCGCGTGCCGGGGGCGATCGGAAACCCGCGCAGAAAAGCCGGCGCTTCGAGCGAAGAACGGCCGGGCCGGCGTAATCGCAGCAACCGCAATACACCCTCGCCGCAAGCTATCGTAAGGCGTTCGTCGAGCACGGTGCCCGGCACACCCCCCGCTGGGCCTGGCAGCTCGATCGCGGCATGAACTCTGATCCGCTCTTCGCCGATCTCGAAGAAGGCGCCCGGCCAGGGATCGAGCGCGCGCACCCGGCGCTCCAATTCGATCGACGGCAAACGCCAATCAATGCGTCCTTCCTCGCGACCGAGCTTGGGTGCGTAGGTGACGCCCTCTTGTGGCTGCGGCCGGGCAATGAGACGGCCTTCCGCGACGCCGTCCAGCGCGGCGAGGATCAGCTTGCCGCCGAGCATCGCGAGCTCAGCCGAGAGGCCGGCGGCGGTCGTATCGGAAGAGATCGGCACCGTCTCCTGCAAAAGGATCGGGCCGGTGTCGAGCCCTTCATCCATTTGCATGATGGTGATCCCGGTCTCTTGGTCACCGGCGAGCAATGCGCGCTGGATCGGCGCGGCGCCGCGCCAGCGCGGCAGCAATGAGGCGTGAACATTCAGGCAGCCGCGTCGCGGCGCCCTCAGTAGCGGAC
>JBARIB010001088.1:0-4946 GCA_049799535.1 Allostellaceae bacterium
GTGCCGAGCACTGACCTTGGGGTGGGCACCGATCTGGTTGGCCTGGGTGCCACGGCGGCGCTGGTGAGCGATCGCCCGCGTAAAGGCGAGCATCGATTTCACATCGCATTCGCCAACTCCGCCGGCATCGCGCACTGCACTTGCATGATGGCCAAGGGCCGACGTGATCGCGCCGCTGAAGAAGACCTCGTGTCGCGCGCGATCGTCTTGTGGCTCGCCCGCGCATGCGGGATTGCCGCGCCATCGCCGCGCAGCCTCATCGATGCGGATGAATATTATGCGGAGACGGTCACCGCGGCCCCCTCCCCTGTCGATACGATCGATCAGCTCTTGGCGGGCGAACACGATCGCGTCACCGTCCAGCCCGATGGCCAAATGATGTTGTCGGCGCCGCAGCCCTTTGTGCTGTTCCCGGGTTCTTTCAACCCGATGCACGAGGGGCATGTATCGCTGGCGCGGGTCGCCGAAGAGCTCAGGCAGCAGCCCCTGGCGTTCGAAATCTCTGTCACAAACGTCGACAAGCCGCCGCTGGCGGGCGAGACGGTGAGGCAACGGCTCGCGCAATTCGCCTGGAGGTCGCCGGTCGAACTCACGCGAGCGCCCACCTTCCTCGAAAAGTCGCGCTTGTTTTCGGGGACGACGTTTGTGATCGGCGCGGATACGGCAGAGCGGCTGGTTGCGCCGAAATATTATGGCGACGACGAGCTGCGAATGCATGTGGCGCTCGAGGAAATCGCCAATTCGGGGAGCAGCTTTCTGGTGGCGGTGCGCATCGACGCAGCGGGGCGCGTACGCGCGCTGAACGACATTCCCGTGCCGCGCCGCTATGCAGATCTCTTCATCGAAATCCCCGAGCACCGTTTCCGCTTCGACACGTCCTCATCCGAGATTCGCGCACAGGGACGTGCGGTTGGTAATTCATAGCGAGCCCCACAGATCTTCTCCGGCGTCTTCGAGCGTCATCCGCGCCTCACACTGGCCATCGTCGAGTTCGAACTGGCTTAGGCGCCGCACCTGCTCTCCACGATGGACTACACCTACCGCGAGCGCCACGGCGAGGCGATCTACCGGTTCAAGGGCCTGCCCTCGCAAAGGCGGGAGACGGCATGCTCCCGAGCGACTTCTTCCGCCGCCGGAACCCAACCCGTCACCCCCGCGAAAGCGGGGGTCCAGAGCAAGCAATGAACGAGTGGCCCTGGAATGACGATTGAATTTGAGTTCGCCTCGAGGACGCCGTCGACAACATGATGTGGGGCTCGGACTATCCGCACAGCGAGTCGACCTCTCCCCGATCGCGCAAGATCCTGGCGGAGATCCTCGAGGGCGTGCCGGACGATGAACAGGCCAAAATCGCCGGTGGCAACACCGCCCGCGTGTACAATTTTTGACGTGGCGAGGCTGACCGTCCCTGCTTGAAGAGCCAACCTCCCTGCGGATCGACGAGACTCAGCGTGCCGTGCTGTTCACGGAGGCCGCGCGCTTCCAGTCCTGACTCGAGATGGAGGCGTCCCTGGCCGAGCTGACCATCATCCCCGCCGAAATGTCGGATTCGAGCATCCACCGAACGCGAATTGCCCCATGTTTTCGCCGATCGTCAATTTCCGCTTCGGGGCAACTGCGGGCTATACCGGCTCACGAGGTACCGACGAGGTCCGACCCCGCGGCAAACCCTGCTGTCATCGGCTGCAGAGCGCCGATTCTGGCCGTTCGATGCGGCAGCGGGCAAGCGGTCAGTTGGCCCGCGGCAGGGAGGCAGATGTCCCTCTTGCTCCGTTTGGTGACGCACCCACGGTGGGTGGGCGAACAGCGCCGACCGGCTTCAACTTCAGCCGTTTGGTACAGCGGGTGTGTCGAGGCAGTGTCGGTCGATGTGCCGCGGCGGGTGCAGGCCGGCCTCGGCAAGGAGGTGAGGCACCGGTCGGTACGGCGGGGCGTGGGTGTGAGCGGGGAAGCACACGGACGGACTGCTCAAATGTAATGACGCCGGAAGGTAATTCCATGAGATGACCGTAAGGAATCTGGCGAGGGACGCGGTACAGTCCGGGCAGTCGAGTGGCTGGGTGCATTATCTATCCCCGGCCTGCCACATACGATGATTGTAATGGGTTCCTGGCCGACCCAAAGCGGCTAAGGACGTGAGTGCGCCTTAAGGCGCCTGCCGATAACAGGGGTGCAACATGGATCTTTTTGATCTCTCGGGTCGGGTTGCTCTCGTAACCGGCGGCAACGGCGGGATTGGATTTGGCATGGCAGAGGGCCTGGCTGCCGCTAGCGCAGCAGTGATGATCGCCGGTCGAGATCGGGCCAAGAGCGAGGCGGCGGTGGCAGCATTGCGCGAGCCCGGCGGAACGGCGGAAGCGGTTACGGTTGACGTCGCCGAGGAAACTTCCTGCCGCGCCATGGTGACGGCAACGATAGGGCGTTTGGTCGACTTGATATCCTGATTAATAATGCCTGCATCAACATAGGCAGACGACCAGAGGAGATGTCGCTCGCCGAGTGGAACAACGTATTCGCCACCAATCTCACCGGTGCGTTCATCGCAGCCCAGGCCGCATACCCAAATATGAAGCTCAAAGGCGGCGGTAAGATCATTAATATAGGCCTCGATGTTTTCGCTTTTCGGCGGCCCGTCCGTGCCGGCTTATAGCGCAAGTAAGGGCGGCATCGTTCAGCTTACAAAATCGCTCCCCACCGCCTGGGCAGCCGACAATATCCAGGTGAATGCGGTGCTACCCGGCTGGATCGATACAAATCTTACCCAGCGCGCACGCGAGCGGAGACCGGATTTGCATGACAACGTGGTGCGCCGTACGCCGGCAGGGCGCTGGGGAACTTCCCGCGATCTCGCCGGCATCGCGGTCTTTTTGGCAAGTACCGCCTCCGATTTTGTAACCGGTGCCACTATCCCGGTCGATGGCGGTTTCGCTATCCAAGGCTGAGCCGGACCGGGGCTTGGCGCTATGCCGCTTCTCGGAGCATTACCTTACCGCCGACGCGGTTGATTGGATCGACAGAAAGCGATCATTTACCGTGCGCCTTATTGGCGTTAATTAAAAGCAGCGCTGCGTCAGGCTTTGTTGTCGGCAATGATTTGCCCGCCGCGGGCCAACTTCATTGGAGATGGACGAGGAGGCGACATGGACTATCCTTATGATCTCGGCCCCTACTCCCGGAAGGTGACCACCACCTCGGCGGACGCCCAGCGTTGGTTCGATCGTGGCCTCAACTGGTGCTTTGGCTACCATCATGAGGAAGCGGTCGCCTGCTTCGCGAAGGCGCTGGAGACGGACCCAAACTGTGCGATGGCTCACTGGGGAGTCGCCTACGCAGCCGGGCCGAACTACAATTTCCCTTGGGAACTGCAGGACCCGGCCGGCAAGGCCGCAGCGCTTGCTCGCGCCTATGATTCGACCCGCGCCGCCCTCGCGCTGCTCGCTCGGGTCAGCGCGCCGGAACGCGCCCTGATCGAGGCGCTGCCGGCTCGCTATCCACAGCGCGATCCGATCGACGACCAGCGCCCCTGGAACGACGTCTTTGCCGACGCCATGCGGCTCGCCCACAAGGCGCATCCCGACGACCTCGATCTGCGCAGCATCTTCGCAGAAGCGATCCTCAACCGTACGCCCTGGCGTATGTGGGACCTGCGGACCGGTGAGCCCGCGGCCGGCGCCGGCACGCTGGAGGCACGCGAAGTACTCGAATCCGCTTTCCGCGATCTACCCGAAGCAATGAACCATCCCGGCCTTCTGCACCTTCACGTCCATCTGATGGAAATGTCGCCGCATCCCGAAGCGGCGTTGGCAACCGGCGACCGCCTGCGCGAGCTGACCCCCGATATGGGCCACTTGGTGCACATGCCCACCCATATAGACGTGCAATGCGGCCACTACCGCGACGCGATGCACTGGAATCAAAAGGCGATAATCGCGGATCGCAAGTTCTACGACCGCGCCGGGCCGATGAATTTCTATTCGGGGTACAGGGTGCACAATTACCATTTCGCGGCCTATGGCGCCATGTTCCTCGGCCAATACGCGCCCGCCATCGCCGCCGCTGACGAATTGATTGAGACGATGCCCGAGGAAGCGCTGCGCATCCTCTCGCCGCCGATGGCCGATTTCTTCGAGAGCTACGTTTCAATCAGGCAGCACGTCCTCATCCGCTTTGGCAAATGGCGCGAGATCATCGCGCAGGATTTGCCAGCCGACCGCGACCTTTACTGCAACACCGTGGCGATGATGCACTACGCCAAGGGCGTCGCCCATGCCGCGCTGGGCGACGTGCCGGCGGCGGCGGCCGAGCAGGCGCTGTTCCGTGAGGCTGTGAAACGGGTGCCCAAGTCCCGCTACCTCCACAACGTGCCCTGCGTGCAGTTGCTGGCGGTGGCCGAAGAGATGCTGGAGGGTGAGATCGCCTACCGTCGCGGCGAGCACGACGCGGCCTTCGTTCGTCTCCGCGCTGCGATCGCGCTGGAGGACAACCTGCCATACGATGAACCCTGGGGCTGGATGCAGCCGATCCGCCACGCGCTCGGTGCATTGCTGCTGGAGCAGGACCGCACGGCGGAAGCCGAGGCGGTCTATCGCGAGGATCTCGGCCTCGGCGGCGCATTGCCCCGCGCGCAGATCCACCCGGACAATTTGTGGGCCTTGCGCGGGCTCTTGGACTGCCTCCAGCGGCGCGGCGAGACGGCGGAGGCCGCACTGATCCGCCAGCGCGTAGACATCGCCGCCGCCCGCGCCGATCTGCCCGTGTCGGTGTCCTGCTTCTGCGCCCGCAGCGAGGCCGCCTGAGCGCGGATCATCACTCCGTCGGCATAACCGCGCGCGGACCTACAGAGCTGATCGGGCTAGATCTGGAATGGGGCAACTGCGGGCTATACCGGCTCCCGAGGTACCGGCGAGGTCCGGTCCCGCGGCAAACCCTGCTGCCATCTGCTGCAG
>JBARIB010001089.1:0-15512 GCA_049799535.1 Allostellaceae bacterium
GTCGACCAGCCGCTTTTGCGCATTGTACTTGCCAGATTGTACGCGGTCTTCTCTACCCCACCGAATTCGGCGAGCGGCACAACAAACCCGATGCGCTTTCTATGGTCCTGCGAAAGCCGCGGATAGATCGGGGCGGCATTGAGTATCTTGCGGCTGACTCGGTGGAGCTCCCCTTTTGGGGATAAATGGGATTGTCGCCAACTCCACGGCTTATCTTGCCAGAACGTCGGTCGACGTTTTCGCAGATCCTGGAACAAATCCAATAAGCTCGAATTGGCGCTGCCGGAAATCGCCCGCTCATCGAGGCTCGGCAGCAACAGTTGGAACGCGCAGATATTTGGTTGCGGGAAAGGCGTCGCGAGGCTCATGATCCAGCTGTCGGCCGGATCGTCCAAACATTCATCGAACAATTCGGCTTTGACGATGGCGAGCCCAGAAGAATGGTGCGCTTTTCCATCCTGAGCGTCAGCGACCTCGCTGACCTCGATCCGATCGCTTTCCGCATGCGGCTGGCCGATCATATACGCGAAACCGCCGGATTCGATGGCCGACTCGAGCAACCAGAACGCCCACTGCAACAGACCGAACTGCGCCAGGGTCTCGCGGAATGGTGAATCAATCACTAAGATGAAAGGCGGCCGGGCGTAGCGCGCCGGCGCTAATCGGGCCCGGTAATAGCGCTCGCAGAACTCCTCCAATGACAGCCGCTCGCCATCGACAAGCGGATCAGAAGTGAGATTTATCGCGCCGGTCTCGGGCGTATAAATCGCATACCGCGGCGCGTCCTCGTGCTCCAGTGCCATCAGAGTGTCGAACCGGAACAGCGCCTTATGTTTGCGCGCGATGTACGAGACGATCTCCGGCCGGTCGCGCTCGGAATCGCTCAGCATGCTTTCCGGGCGCTTGCGGTAGCGAAACCCGAAATTTTCGAGATGTTTGCCGCGAAAGCCGAGCTTGATCGCTTGGAGCCAGAAATCCCAATCCTCGAAGCCGAGCCGCATGCTCTCGTCGAACCGCGCGCCCTCTTCGAATACGGCGCGCCGCACCAGGCTGCCCGCCTCGCAGATGTTCTCCTCCAGATGGCGCAGCACCGAATATTCACCGGAATAATCGCTGTTCCATTCCTGCCCGAACATGTCGATGTTGGGATAGACCCAGCCGACCTCCGGGTCTTGCGCGAGCACGTCATAGGCGCGCTGCAATGCGTCGGGCAGAAGACGGTTGTCGGCGTCGAGAAAATAGATGGCCTCGACGGTGTCCCAGGCGCCGAGCACATAGTCGATCCCGGTATTGCGCGCCGCGCTCAGCCCGCCATTGGGCCGCCTGATGTAGTAGACGCGGTCGGGCGCGGCAGCGACAAAATCAAGGCAGGCCTGGTGGGTTTCCTCCATCGGGCAGCCGTCATTGACGATGACGATGACGAGACCGAAATCAGTCTGTTGGTTCAGTGCCGATATGACGGCTTCGCCGAGCAGGACGCTGTGCTTGTAAACGGGGATAACGACGGCAAGGGCCGGGCCGAGAGGCCGTGCCGCAATGGCGGGAACATGAAAGCTCTGAGTGTGAGCGCCCGACTGTAGGTTCATTACGCCGCCGTCTCCTGGAACGCGTCAACCAAGAAATCGAGCCAGCGCGCCGGCGCGGATTCCGCCGTCTGTCCTTCGGCTAGGCGCGTCGCGAGATAGAGGTCGAGCGGCTTGGCCGAAGGTTTCGGCAAGGTCAGGTGAATCTGTGTTGCGAAATCCGGATGGATCGGCAGCCAGCCGGAAAAGCCGCCAGCGTGCCCATTGAGCTGTCCCTTGGTCAGGACCGGCTTGTAGGCGGCCGGCGGGGCGAGCGCCAGCAATGCATATTCGACGAGCGGGCCTTCGGGGTCCGCAGTCCGGATCGTCGCGGTGAGACGGCGCGACTCGGCCGGGAATGCGCCGGCGAGCTTGGCCACGGTCATGCTGCCATTGACCGGGCGCACCTCGAGCGCCGCGCCGTCCTCGAGCAATTTCACGCGCGGCTCGCCGTCGGGCAACGGGTCGAGCTCGGCAAACTGCCGCAATAGGCTCGGCGCCAGTCTGCGGCCAAGACGCGCCGTGTCAGGCTGCGTCCTGACGCCGATGTGAAACGGATGCGCGACGCGGCGCGAGCCCGGCAATCCGATATGCACTCTGAGCGCCAGGCTGCGTTGATTGTCTTCGCCTCCGGTAATGCGGACGCGGCTCTCGGGCACCGGCTGCAGCTGGGTCAGAGACAAAAGGGGAGGGGCTCCCGATTGCGTGTTCCAGCCAACGGACAGCAGCACCGATTGCCGCGGCGCAATGTCGATTTCCGGCAGATCGAGAAAGATCCAGCCGTCCGGCACCGCGCTGTAGGGGATCGCCCACTCCCCCAGTATCCGGTTGTCTTCACAAGTTTGGGCGCTAAGCGCGAGCACCCCCTCCGCCTGGGACGTGGCCGCGGTCGTGTGCAATTCGATCGCGGCGAGGCCCTGTGAGGGGACCGGCAGCAGCTGGCTCAGCCGGAAAGGCCGTACCGGTTTATGCGGCCCGACCTTATGCTCGGTCGGCTCGCATGCGAAGGCAAGCCAGATCGGCGCGAGCTGCGAGCGGGCAAGAAAATTTTCGACGGTGTCGAACGCATTCTGCAATTGATCATGGACGATGCGGAACGCCGTGTATTGCCGCTGCAACGCCAAAAGGCGAGCCGCCGATGCGCCGTGCAGTCCGGCGATCGCATCGAACACCAATCCGTAGACCTGCGCTGTTGCAGCGTCTGGCCCGGCCGCAACATCGACGAAAGTCACTTCCGGTAGAAAGCCTTCGGCGCCCGAGGACCACAGATCGCGCAACGCCTCCAATTGTTTTTTGCCGGCCGCCGAAAAGGCCAGCATTGCGACACAAAAGGTCGGCGGCTGCTTAACGGGAATGCCCGCCCCTTCGCGCTCGGCTCCGGCACGGTGGAGTTCGAACCGCCCGTGCGAAGCGCTGCGCTCACAGGCATAAAGCGCAATACTGCTGCTGAGCCGGCAGATGCCCAGCACGAGCGGGAGGTCGACGGCGGGCACGATCACTTTGAACTCGCCATTGTAGATGGTCTTTGCCGTGGCGGGGTCGGTGACGACGTTCATGCGCAAGCCTTTAATGTCGGTCTCGAAATACCCATCAATTGGCGCAGCAAGGACAGATAGGCCGGCAAGCAGACCGTTTTCACGTCATAGTGCTGGACCACTGTTTGCCGCGCCGTCGCGCGGATCCGGTTCTCGGCACTGTCATCGTCTCGCGCCAGAGCGGCCGCAATGCAATTGGCAAGGGCCGCCACATCGAAGAAGTCGACAAGATGCCCGTTCTCGCCGTCGCATACGACCTCCTCGACGGGCGGCGTGCGCGAGGCGACGACGAGACAGCCCGCCGACATCGCCTCCAATAGCGACCACGACAGCACAAACGGGTAGGTCAGATAGACGTGAACGGTCGAGATCTGCAGAATGGTCAGGTATTGCCGGTAGGGCAGGCGGCCGAGGAAATGGACCCGTCGTAAATCGAGCCGGCCGTCCAGTTCGGCGAGGATTTGCATGCGCCAATTTGCCGCCTGTTGGGCTCTGCGCCCATAGCTGACACCGTCGCCGCCGACAATGAGAACCTGCGCTGCCGGCCGCCGCTCGAGCACCTGCGGCAGAGCACGCATGAACGTATGAAATCCGCGGTAAGGTTCGAGATCGCGGGCGCTGTAAGTGACGATCTCGTCCGCACGCGACAGGCACCGGCCGCTGCTCAACCATAGCCGGGCGGTGGGGTCGGGCTTCACCTCGGTCGTGTCAACCCCTTCGTGCACGACCGTCAGGCGGTCCCAATAGCGTTCGGGATATTGCGAACGTTGCCACCGGGTCGGGGTCTGTCCCCAGTCGGCCGCTTCGAGGCCCAGCAGGTTCAATGCATTGCGCGTGCGCAGGTGCAACGGTGCGTCCGGTTCGGCAGGAAATTCGCGATCGAAATCGACGTCCGATCCGCTCGCCCGGTAAAAGAATTCGAAATAGCCGAGCAATGGGATCTGCGGCCAAACGTCCTTGACATAGAGGATTTCTCCCCAGCCGTTGTGGCCGATCACAATGTCCGGGACAAAGCCGTCGCGGCCGAGCGATTCGCAAAGGCGAGCCACCGCCAGCCCGTTTCTCAATCCCCCTTCAAGTTCGCGGAGATAAACATGCGCACCGCTACCCGGTGGCGCCGGATCGTATTCGAGCTTGCGGACGCCCGGAATCTCCATGCAGCGGGGCTGCGTGATGAAGCTGACCTCGTGTCCGGCCTGCACCAAGTGGCGCGCGGCATGGACATACTGTCCGGGCATGTTCTGATGAATAAATAGAACCTTCATGCCGCGACCGGTTTGTACGCTGTGGCCCACAAATCGAAGGAGGAGCCTTGCCGCAAGGTGATCTCGGCAAATCCCGTCTCGAACAGCAGCCTCTGCAATGTGCGTGCGGTGAAACCGGTGCGATGCGCCATGAGCTGATTACCGCGCGCCAATGAAGCTGTGTGGCCGAAAATCATGTCGAGCGCCGTGATCGGGCCGCTCGCCGAAACATAGGCCTGGTCTTCGAGCCGATCCTCAACCACCAACCTCGCGACCTGCTGCAGGTCGGGGAGCGTCAATAACAGAAGCCCTTGCGGCTTCAGCACCCGCATGAACTCGGCAAGTGCCAGCGGCGCCTCATGGCGCTGTAGGTGCTCGAGGTTGTGCGACGACCATATCGCGTCGACCGAGCCGGTTTCGACCGGGCTCATATCGGTGATCGAGCAAACGATATCGGGCTGAACGGCGGGGTCAAGGTCGAGCCTGATCTCGCGCCATTGGGGCCCTTGGAAATGCGGGTGCAGTCTTTGCCGCAGCGGGTATCCACAACCGACATTCAATACGGTCTTGGCGCCCAGCGGCTGTTCCACATACATTGATCGTGCTATCGCGATTATCGCCTGATCAGGCGCACATTGATCGCTTCGAGCGGGTCGTCGGCTATTGGCGGAGTGCACAATTCCCCATTGCGGTTCGGGCCGACAATGCCGCTCTCAAAAAAGGCGCCCTGGTAGACGGCTTCGAACTCCTCTTGGAGGCGCGGTGCAAGGCGTATTGCAAACCCAGTCAATGGCAGCCCTTGCCCGCGCGTGCCGCAGAGTTTCGCGTCGGTTACCCACGGCGTTTGCCGTCGGTTCGGGCCCAATGCCTTGAATTCGATATCGCGCGCCGTCAAGGTCTCGAGCGGCCGAATGCTGAAGGCTTCGATGCGCAATTTCTTGCCGCGATTGCCAACCCAACCCTGGCCTGTAAAGCGGCGGTCACCGATGCGCTCTATGTGTAGAGTGATTTCTGCGGGTATCTCCTGTGAGTCGCTGATCAATTCGCCCGGCTTCGGCACGGCGCCATTGGATCGGGGACGATCGAGCCGCTGTATCACAATTTCCGGCAGCGCCAGGCTGTTCGCTGGTGGGCCGTAGACCGTTACCAGCGCCTGTCCGCCACCGGCCGGCGATTTGACGATGACGGTGCCGCCCTCGCACCCGAGCCACGTTTCGCCTTCGGCTGAGCCAGTAATGATCTCAACCCTGCCGTTCCGACCGTTTGGTGGCGCCGAAACCTGGATGAGCGACGCCGGTGCGCCGGGTAGGTTGACCTGCTCGCCGGCTGTCTCGCCGATCGCAAGCGCGTAGAGGCCGTGATCGAGCGGAATGAGGCTTGCAGCCACCGCGATATCGCCGCGGCTCGCTGATGTTCTTGCGGCAATTGCCTTGGACTCCGGGCGTCGGGTCGGCAGCTTGGAAGCATCCGGCTCGGCGGCGGGCCGGCGGGTCGAGCTTTGTCGCCTTTGCGCTGACTGGATCACGGCTTTCTCGAAAATGACGAATAAGATGATATTGATACCCGTAAAACGGGCATGCGATTAAGTAGCCCGTAAATCTGACGAGTTAGTTAATTATGGGAAGAAATATCATATAGAGATTCGGAGGTAATCGAATTGAATACGGTCTAGGATAGTAAATATCGTGATTTCAAAATATTTCCGCTTGTCACTTCTCGATACATCTGTATAACCGAGTTGCAGAGAATGAGCTAAATCAACTGTAAATGCGCACGACAGCTACCATTATATTGGCGCGGGAGGACCTATCGATACCGGGGGCTGCGCCGCAGTCAGGGCCCGTATCGGATCAGGCAACCGCGTTGCAGGCCCATTTCTTTGATCTCGTCGAGCGCAGTCGCCCCGATATCATCGTCCTCGATTTTAGTCATACGTGCGTACCAGGTACCGACACGATCCTGACGATAAGGCGGCGAACCGATATCCCGATCTTGGTGGTCTGTGACTCCGGATCGCCGCTCGTGGAGGATTATCGAATTGCCGGCGCCGCCGGCTGCATTCCGGCGCCCGTCAGTGTTACTACGCTGCACGAGGCCATACAAAGAGTTATGCGCGTCAGAGGAGGTGGTCCACAGCCCTCCCGCAAGGCTCCGGATAATTTTTCCTTTGCCAGCATGCGATTTTACCCGCACCGCAATCTGCTGGTCGGTCGAGATGCCTCGACTGTAGAACTGACGAGTTCGGAGGGTCGCCTGCTCACCCATTTTGTGTCAAAGCCGTGGATGCTTTGCACTCGCAGTGAACTCGCAGAACTGCTTTACGGTGATGAGAATGGTGTCGGTCAGCGCGCGATCGACGTCGCCGTCAACCGGCTACGCCGAAAATTGCTATCGGCTGGTGCCGACGATGCGGAACAACTGATCAAGACCGAGTTCCGGCGCGGCTATTGGCTCGTCGCCGATGTCGCAACCCTGCCGCACGACCCCTCCGTTAGCGCGGCGCCTGCATTGAACGTAACAGGGTGGTGATGACCGACACAGTTGAGTTGGGGGATCACGGCGAAAGCTCCGCCGCAGCAAGCTCGCTCCTCGACGCGTTGGTCATTGTCGCGCGTCATCGCGGGATGCATCTGAGCGAGGCGCAGCTTCGCCGCGATTACCGGATCGGAGCAGCTGGCCCGTCGCCGCAAGAGCTGCTCGGCATCGTCCGCGCCAGCGGTTTGCGTGCCGTGGTGACCCGGTTCAGTCTAACCGATCTGATGCGGGTGGGCCCGGCGCTGCCGGCCATTCTGCTGCTGAAGAACGGCAGCGCAATGGTCCTTCTGCGGGTCGAGCGGACCGCGCAGCCGCCTCAATTCGTACTCCAAGACCCGGCAGCGGCGGAGGATGCGCTCTTAATCCTCGACGAGCAGCGGCTCAGCTTGGGGTGGGCCGGCGACATAATCCTGGTCAAGCGCGATTACCGTCTGCGCGATGAGGATCAACCTTTCGGGCTGTGGCTGGTCGCGGCGCAGATGTTCCGCGACCGCCGCATCGTTCGCGACATAGCAATAGCAGCGATAACGCTGAGCCTGCTGGCTCTCGGTCCGATCATGTTCTGGCGGTTGTTGATCGACCGCGTCATCTATTACCACAGTTTCGATACTCTCAGCGTGCTGTGCGTGGCGATGCTGATCCTAATCATATTCGAAGCGATTTTTGGCTATATGCGCCGCTTTCTTGTTGTCCACATGACGGCGCGGGTCGACACCCACCTCACTACCTACATGTTCAATAAAGTACTGAATTTACCGCTCGATTTTTTCGAGCGTTCATCGATTGGGGTCATTACACACGATATGAACGAAATCTTTAAAATTCGGATTTTCTTAACAGGTCAGGTGTTCGGCACAGTGCTCGATTGCTTTGTGCTGTTGGTGTTTCTTCCGATCATGTTCTTCTTCAGTGCGACGTTAACGGCAGTCGTTCTGGGATTTTGCGTGCTCATTTGCTTATGGATCGTCGCGATGCTGCCTGTGCTCCGGCGCAAATCCAGTGCAGTGTTCAAGGCGGAAGCCAGAAAAAGCTCATTCCTCGTCGAAACCTTGCAGGGAATCCGGACAGTAAAGTCGTTGGCACTGGATGCACGCCGCCGGCACGAATGGGATGTGCGCGTAGCCGAGACCACACGGCTACGTCTGGACGAGTCCCGGACGTCCAATATCATTCAGACTGTCGCCACTCCCTTCGAAAGATTGATGGTCAGCGGCGTGTTCGCGCTGGCTGTCTATTTCGCGATTGAGACAAACGACCAAGTCTATGTCGGCGCACTTTTCGCGTTCATGATGCTGACCCAACGGGTGGCCTCGCCACTGATCCAGCTGTCGCATCTGCTACAGCAGTATGACGAGGCGCAGTTCGCGATCAACGCCATCGCAAAACTTGTCAATCAGCCCGCCGAGGAGGGGCGCTCGCGCGCCGGGATTCGCACGCCACTGAAGGGCCGCATCGAGTTCGAGAATGTGCGCTTTCGCTATCGCGGATCGACGGTCCCCGCTATTGACGGGGTATCGTTCGCGGCCCCCGAGGGCACCATTCTCGGAATCATGGGACGCAGCGGCTCGGGGAAGACGACGGTCACGCGTCTATTGCAGATGCTGCACAGCAATTACGAAGGGCTGATCAAGATCGACGGTAACGATTTGCGCGAGTTCGACGTCGACCATCTGCGCTCCAGTCTCGGGGTTGTACTACAAGACAATTTCCTGTTCAGCGGCACCATCCGTGAGGCGATTGCCGCGGCTAAGCCGGACGCGAGCTTTGAGGAGATCGTCTATGCCGCGCGACTGGCCGGCGCTGAGGAATTCGTCGAGCATCTGCCGCGCGGTTACGAAACCTATATCCAGGAGGGCTCGTCCAATCTGTCCGGCGGACAGCGTCAGCGTCTGGCGATCGCGCGCGCACTGATCGGCAATCCGCGGATCTTGATCCTAGACGAGGCAACCAGCGCGCTGGATGCCGAGAGCGAAGCGATCGTCAATGCCAACCTCTTGCGGATCGCCAAAGGCCGCACGGTCGTCATTATTTCGCACCGCCTATCGGTTTTGGTCAAAGCCGACAATGTCCTGGTACTTGAACGCGGCCGCCTTTACGACTGTGGCCGCCATGAAGAGCTGCTCGAGCGCTGCGATATCTATCGCGGGCTCTGGTACCAGCAGAACCAGCACCTCCAACCAAGGCCGAGCCATGGACCTCTTCCGCTTCGCGCCGGCGCCGCCGCCTAGTGCGTCGCAGGACGCGCTGATCCGGATCTTCCAGTCCGAGACCGGCGAGATCCGCGAGGATCCCGAGCCGGCCCAGCTGCGGCTTACACTGCTCGCGCTCGTTGGCCTGGTCGTCGTGATGCTTGCAATCGCTGTGTTTATGCACATGAACAGGGTCGTCACCTCTGCATCAGGCGAGATCGTCACCACCGAGCCGACGATCGTTGTGCAGGCGCTCGACGCTTCGATCATCAAGACCCTCAATGTGCAGGAAGGCGAGCGCGTAAGACGCGGTCAGTTGTTGGCAACATTGGATCCGACCTTCGCCGCCGCGGATGTCAGCGCCGCGACGCTGCAGATCGCCAGTCTTGAAGCCCAGATAGCTCGCGCCGAAGCGGAACTGGCGCATCGCGATTTCGAGCCGCCGGCAGGAACCAATCCCGACAACGGTTACGTGGCCTTGCAGAAGGCGTATTTCCTGCAGCGCAAGGGCCAGTTCGACGCGCAATTGCGCGCTTATGACGAGCAGATTGCGCAAAACAAGGCGACAATCCGCAAGCTCAAGGATGACCTCGCCCATTATGACGACCGGGTGAAGATCTCGCAGGAAATCGAGAGCATGCGAGCCAATCTCGCGGCAGCCCAGGTCGGCAGCCGTCTCAACCTGCTGACGGCTACCGATCAGCGCCTCGAGATGCTGCGGACGCAAGACTTCGATCGCAACGCGCTGGCGGAAAGCGAGCACCAGCTCGCCTCGACGATCGCTAACCGCGATGCCTTTGTGGAGCAGTGGACCGGACAGGTCAGCCAAGAACTGGTGACAGCGCGCAATACGCTCGACACGACCCGGCAGCAACTGACAAAGGCGGCCAAGCACGAGGACCTGGTGTGGCTAGAAGCACCCGAGGACGCGGTCGTCTTGAAAGTGGCGAAGCTGTCGGTCGGCTCAGTTTTGCGAGAAGCCGACCCTTTTATCACCCTGGCTCCATTGCATTCACCTGTCGAGGCCGAAGTGCATATCGCTACGCGCGACATTGGCTTTGTGCGCCCCGGCGACAGGGCCACTTTGAAGCTCGACGCGTTCAATTTCGTCGAGCACGGGACCGCGTCGGGCAGTGTCCGCTGGATCAGCGAAGGTGCATTCACGCAAGACGACGATGGCCGCCCCGTCGACCCCTATTACAAGGCGCGCATTGCGGTCACAGAAGTCAAGCTTACCGCGGTTCCGGATAGCTTTCGTCTGGTGCCCGGCATGACCCTGATGGCCGACATCAATGTCGGGTCGCGCTCGGTCTTCATGTACCTGCTGAGGGGCGTGATCCGCGGCGCCAACGAGGCAATGCGCGAGCCATGACCCAGTTCAAGTATCGCGCGGCGTCGACGGCGATCATGGCCGGCCTCGATGCGGCGATCGACGCGAGGCCGGCGCGAGCCATCGTGGGCTTCCGTGGATGCCCGGCGAAAGTCCGGGCATAACGAGTGTAATGTTTTCAGGACTTCGGAAGGGCTGTGGAACAGCCGTGGAGCGCGGCCGCGAGGCCTATGAACGGGGGGACTATGCCGCGGCATTGAAGGCCTGGTCTGTGGCCGCAGCGAGCGGAGATCCGGAGGCGAACTATTGCCTGGGGCTGCTCTACGCCCGTGGGCACGGGGTTATCGCGAACCCCGCCGATGCGGCCGCCTGTTACCGGCGGGCGGCGGAGGAAGGCCATTCCGACGCGCAATATAAGTTGAGCCTGCTCTACCTCAACGGCTCCTACGCCAGCCGGGCGGCAGGCTGCGCACGGTGGTATGGGGCAGCTTCCGGGTATGACGAGAAAGCTGCCGACCGCAATCGCAAACTGCTATTCCCCAACGGCTTCGAAATATTGCAGGATCCTGCCGAGGCATTGCGCTGGAGTAGCGCTGCCGCCGAGCAAGGAATGGCAGATGCGCAAGCCAATACCGGGCTGATCTACGCGCGTGGCATTGGCTGTGAGTGCGATTTTGCAGAAGCACGGCGCTGGTACGACCTCGCCGCCGCACAGGGCAGCGCCACCGCCGAACTCGGGCTCGGCATGCTTTACGCCAATGGCGAGGGCGTCGAAAAGGACCTTGCGGCCGCCGCGGAGTGGTACCGCAAGGCTGCCGAAAAGGGCAATGCTGCGGCGCAAACGGCACTTGCGCTCATGTACCTATCCGGCCAGGGCGTCGAGCGTGAGATAGAACAGGCGGCAGCCTGGTTCCAGAAGGCCGCAGAGCAGGGCAATGCCCGCGCGCAATATAATTTGGCATTGCTGACCCTCGCCGATGATGCGCGGCCGCGCAATGAACTGGCCGCGGAGACCTTGCTTCGCAAAGCAGCGCGACAAGGGCTCGTCCCGGCAATGTTGCGGCTAGCGCAACTCTACGAGACTGGCGAGGCGGCGGTACCAAACCTGATCGAGGCGGCGAAGTGGTATCGCAGCGCTGCTGAGGCCGGCAATCCCGAGGCGCAGTTCCGTCTCGGCCGGCTCTACGCACGCGGCGAAGGTGTGCCGCATGATTTCGGCGAGGCGGCCAAATGGTTCGAAAAAGCCGCCGAGCAGAGTGTCGCGGCCGCGCAGGTCAACATCGCCGCCTTGCTTTTGGAAGGGACCGGAGTCAACCCCGATCCCGCTAAGGCGGCGGACTGGTACCGGCGGGCGGCCGAGCAAGGCTTGGCTACCGCGCAACTCCGCCTCGGCTATCTCTATTTCAGCGGCGAGGGCTTACCGCGTGACCCGGCCGCTGGCATGGCCTGGCTGTGCCGTGCCGCCGAAACCGGCGACCCCGAAGCGCAGACCGCACTCGGTCTGCTCTACGCCCGCGGAGAAGACGTCGAGCGAGATCTCTCTCGGGCGGAGTCGTTGATGCTACGGGCGGCGCAGGCCGGCCACGCGCCCGCCCTGGTGCAGCTTGGTCACCTCTATGGGCAAGGGCACCTCGCCGAACCCGAGCCTGGCGCGGCGATGCGCTGCTACCGTGCTGCCGCCGAGGCGGGATATCTCGAAGCGCAGCGCATCCTCGCCTGGAATTACCTCAATGGCCAAGGCGTCGGGATTGACACGGCGACAGCCGCACTATGGTTCCGCAAGGCCGCCGAACAGGGCGACGCGGCGGCGCAATTCCAATTGGCGGTAATGTACTGCACCGGCACGGGCGTCGTCCGTAATCTCGAGGAAGCCGTCAAATGGTACCGGCGTTCGGCTGAGAAGGGCGATTGCTATGCGCAATACAACCTCGCAATCATGCTGCTGAAAGGGCAGGGCGCGCCGCAAGACGCCGAGGCGGCGTTCCAATGGTGCCGAGCTGCGGCCGAGCAAGGCTGTTCAGAGGCACAGCTTCAGCTCGCCGACATGTATGGCTCCGGTTTGGGGACAACAAAAGACCTCGCGGCAGCTCGTACTTGGTACGAAAAGGTAGCCGTACAGGGAAAGCCGGAGGCTATAGCGAGACTGCAAAAGCTCCCGGAAGCCCAAGCGGGGTGAGTGCTGCTGCTGATATCGCCTGAGATCATCGCACGACGCCGCGTCGCGCAGGGCGGCTATTTCTGCTCGCGTGCCCCCACCGCGGCCACGCGGTCGCTCCGACCATCGCGTCACGGCTTACTCTTTTTTTCTCGGTGATGGCGGCGGCATCTTCGAGATCGAGGATGATCGCATCAGCAGCGAGCGACAGCGTCTTCTCGATGCGCGCGGATGGTTCCCCGGCGCAAACAGAAGACTGCGTAACGGCTGAATGGCCCGCCTCCCGCAAAGCTCGACGTCACCGGTCAATACGGCCTGCCGTCGCGGTGCACGAAGATCCGCTCGCCGCTCGGGGCGAGCGCCCGTCCGATGTCGTCATCGGGGTAGATGACCGTGTCCCCGGGGTTGCGGTCGCCCATCTCGAGATAGACGACTTCGCGCCCGCTGCGGTTCAGCAGGTGATGCGCATCGCCCGAGCCGGCTTTGAAGCCGGCGCACATGCCCGGGCATAACGGTGTCTCGCCGGTATTGGTCACGAGTATGGGCTCGCCCTCTACGATGTATATGAACTCGTCCTCCCGCGTATGGGTGTGGCGCAACGCCGACGAGCAACCTGGAGGCAGTCGTGTGAGGTTTACCCCGAAATTGGTCAGCCCAAACACATCGCCCAGAGCCCGCCTCTCGCGCCCCGCCACGCGTGCTGCAAAAGGCTCTGGATAGCCGCGGCTGGCGCGGCTCGGCGGGACGGAAGCAGCTTCGATGGCGGTCGGTTTCCTGTCTGACATGGCCCCTCTCCTCGATTTCTTGGGATCGCCCGGGACAAATCCACGTCGCGGTCGAGCAATCTTTCCTCGAACAGTATAAGCTCGGAGCAGTCGACGAGAAATCACACATTATGGCGGTGACGACGGCACTCGCTGCCCTTTGTGACGCCGCGAAGGGGATCGGCGAGGGCGGCGGCCTTCGGCGGCCAGGACACATCTGACGGGTGTTCGGTGATCGGATCAGTCAGCCAAATACCTTAATCCGATTTACCCGGCTTTACCAAATTTGACGCCAGCGCTGCCGAAACGAGCATAAATCTCTCACTGCTGGCGTTGGCAGCCGCGAAATGCCTCGGCTCGCCTTTCGATAACAGGAGCAGCGAAAATGCGGTGCAGTTCGTACAGTCTGGTTGTGCTTCTCACGCTTGCAGCACTGCCGCACTCAGCGGCAGCGGCGGCGTATCAGGCAAGTCGCCAAGCAGTTACCAGCTCGCAAAAAGTCACGCAAGCAGCCGACGGATGCGGCCCTGGCTGGTATTGGGAGCAGGCCGGCTACGCGCCGCACGGCAAATTTCGCCCTGCTCATTGTGCACCCCGCTGGTAACCCGTTTGATCGCCCGGTACCCAATCCTGGAGTAAGGGTGAGACTGAGAAAAGCTATCTGCCAGCGACGTCGGTCTCGTGCTGACGGCCATTCTTGGTAGCGCGCCAATGGCCATGGCTGCCGGGGATGCGACTGCCGGGCAGCGCGTTTTTTCCAGCCACTGCGCGGTTTGCCACGCCACAGAGCCGGGCGTCCACAAGATCGGCCCGTCGCTCGCCGGCGTGGTCGGGAGTAAGAGCGGCTCGGTTTCCGGGTTCAATTTCTCCGCCGCGCTGAAGAATGCGGGCGTCACCTGGGATGACACCAACCTCGACAACTATCTCGCAAACCCCAGCGGGTTCATCCACGGCACCACGATGTTCGTCAATCTTCCCAACGAAACCGATCGGCAGAACGTCATCGCCTATCTCAACACGCTGAAGAAATGAGACGAGCCGCTCAGTCGGCCTTCTGAATTTCCGTCGGAGAATTCCCTTGCCACAGATCAAGATCAACGGCATCGACCACGCTATCGATGCCGATCCGCATCGAGCAGAGCAACTATACCGATTACCTCGTCCCGCGGATAGATATCACGCTGGAGACCCACGTCTACTTTGTCGAAACGACACACCTGTCGGGCGGTGTCGGCGAACCGGGCGTGCCGCCGACCGCCGGCGATCTGCAACGCGATCTACGCCGCCACCGGCAAACGGATCAGGGCGCTACCGGTCGATCCGCAACAGCTGCGGCCTTAGAGCTCGACCACTGAGAGTTTCTGAATGTATCGGGGAGAGAGCGGGTACCTCTGTTGTCGTCCCGGGCCTTGGCGTCGGCCGGGACCCAGCCTCAGCTACTCCGGAGTTTCCAAGCAATGGCCTCAGCCGCGCTCCTATTCCTGTCGCCTCAAGTGCCCCTCTCTCTGGGCCGACGCCGCCGACGACCCAAGACTTTACACAATGACGGACATCCGATTATGGGAAAAGATCAAGGCCTCACTCTTGGACGATGTCTTCTTTGATTGCACGACTTGCCTCGGGCTGGAGCGGGCGCTCCGCGGTCGAGAACCACGATAGCGCCCGCCTTCTGCCACCTACGACGCCGCGAGCGAGGCTGACATTACATCCCGCTCGCGGCATCGGCCACGCTTAATCCACGGTTTCGTTAAGGCTCGGGCCGCTGCTCAATCCGGGTACTGGCTGCGTGACGCGCAATCGGACACAGGCAGATTGCTGAGGATCATTGTTCCCGCCGCAGGCAAGAGCGCCCGGATCGACAGCAACGAAGTCGAATTGATGCCCGTCCGTCAGCGAAATGAGGAAGGGTGATGCGCCGCCTGGACACGACCCGTTCGAAAATTGAGAGGCCAGTGTTCCTTTCTCGACGAATGAGGCCCCGGCCGTGAGGTCGCGCGTCCAAAGATGTACGGCTCTCATTTCGCTGTCACAGTTGAACACCGAAATTTGACTGAAGCCTTGAGGCGGCGTCGTTGACGGCTGACATGTCGCTCCTTGGGCCTGAACTTTTGCTGAAGAAATCGTGTCGTTGAACGAAGGGTCGGAGTCGCCGAGAAAGGACCTGCTGGTGGTAAAAGTCTCACAGACAGCCCCGAAAC
>JBARIB010001090.1:0-10213 GCA_049799535.1 Allostellaceae bacterium
ATGGCCCGCATCCCCGCCGCGATGGCCTGCGAAAAGCTGCGCGCGCGGATGCTGTTGCAGGTTCATGACGAACTGTTGTTCGAGGCGCCGGAAGCCGAGGTCGAAGCCACAGCCCGGCTCGTAAAGACCGTCATGGAAGGCGCTTGTGCGCCACATTGCGAGCTCTCCGTGCCGCTGGTCGTCGAAACCGGCTGGGCCAAGAGCTGGGATGAGGCTCATTAGGCCGCGTCCGGGTGAGTTTCGACCGCGATCAACAGCGCCGAGGCGCGCCTCCGGCAGCTCGGAAAATAGCCGTAATCGCATGATAACAGGCCAGGTTTCGCGGATGACTTTACTTGTTCTAGGATCGCAATTTCATAAAATGCCGTCGAACATTTTGTTTGTACATTTGTGTACTCGGATTGCCGAGCCGGGAGGGGGTTCATAGCGCCGCCTTTGAGGAATCGCGATCGCCGGTGCATTTGGCTGGCAAGCGGCCTCCTGATATTGCCGGTACTCTTCAAATAACGCAGGGTTTCTGCGCCACCGGTGGGCGTCTGCTTGTTTTTTTCCTCTATTTTCAGGAGGCGGCGTAACTACCCCACCAAATTGTCGGGTTACGAGGCTCGCGAATCCGGCTTGGAGTGATCGTGTCGGGAGTCCGATATCGCCTGGACCCGCGTGCTCAAATCGGCGCGGCCGGCCTGCCGGCGCCATTGATTACCCCATGCCGACGTTCTAGTGTGCTGATCTCGGCTGAGGAGCCTATTGCTAAGTTGAGGGATCGCGTTCTGCACTTTTTGCGGGGAGAGTTTGGGGCTTCCCGTGGGGGAGTGAGCACCGTGTCTTCGCATCCGGCCGCCATGCTCGTGCGAGCAAGCAGTATTATCGTCCTCGTCGGGGTCGCCGCCTGCGCCGAGCGTCAGGCTATGCCCACAGACCCGACAGGCCGGCTGTTCGCGCGCGGTCTCGACGAAATCGCCGATCTCTACATCACTCCGGTTTCCAGCCGCAAACTGATCCTGGCGGGCGCCGGGCGGCTCTCGCGGCTCGATGGCAAGTTCTCGGTTTTGGAGAGTCCCGGCGCGGACGCACCACAGCTCGTTCTGGTTTACGATGGGCGTGAAGCGGGTGTGTTTCCGATACCACACGATGATGACCCGCATGATTGGGGAGCCGTGGCTGGCAAGCTCGTTGATGCCGCAAAGGCCGCTTCCCAAACCGTTGCGGCACTCCCGGAAGAGGACATCGACAAGACCTTGTTCGATGGCATTACTGCCTCGCTCGATCGCTTTTCCCGCTATGCATCGCCCGAAATTGCCCGCGATCAAAGGGCCATGCGCGACGGGTTCGGCGGCATTGGGGTGACGCTCGAGGCTTCGAACGAGGATTTTCGCATCACCGCAGTCGCGCCCCACAGTCCCGCCGAAGCAGCCGGCATCCGCCCCGACGATAGGCTGGTCGCGATCGACGACATGCCGACCGCAGGGCGCTCACAGAACGATGTGGTGCATGCATTGCGCGGGCCGATCCTCAGCCCGGTAGAGGTCACCATCTACCGGCCGAGCGTCGGCCAGAAAAGAGCCTATCGGCTGCAACGCGAGTTGGTAATCCTCCCGACGGTCAGCGTATCGGAGGACGGCGGTGTTGCCGTCTTCCAGGTGGCCAGCTTCAACCAAAACACGACACAGCAAATCGTGGAAGCTCTCGACAAAATAAAACGCGAGATGGGTCCGCGTTTGCGCGGCATAGTACTCGACCTGCGCGGCAACCCCGGCGGACTACTCGATCAGGCCGTCAGCCTTGCAGATGTTTTCATCCCAAATGGCCCGATCGTCTCCACTGTCGGCCGTCACCCTGCGAGCCATCAATTCTTTGAGGCTTCCGGGGACAGCGTCGCGCCGCAAACGCCAGTCGTGGTCCTGATAAACGGCGGCTCCGCCTCGTCATCCGAGATCGTGGCCGCCGCATTACAGGACGTTGGGCGTGCCATCGTGGTCGGAAGTACCTCCTATGGCAAAGGTACCGTGCAGACGGTATTGCGGCTGCCGAATGACGGCGAATTAACCTTAACCTGGGCCCAGCTTGTTACCCCGGCGGGATATCGTCTGCACGAACACGGTGTCGTTCCAACGTTGTGCACGAGCGATCTGGGCGATGATGACCGCTCCCTGCAAATCGCGCTTCAGCGCGTAGCCGCGCCGATATCGGTTTCGCCCCTTGCGCCTCGCCCGCGCGCACTACTGGACGAGAACGCCTGGTCGCAGCTCCGCCACTCCTGTCCGGCGCGGCAGGGAGATCATGAAATCGACCTCGAAGTGGCCAAACGGCTTCTCGCGGATCCGGTTCTCTACAGCCGGGCGGCGCATATCATTGCCGCGGGCCCGAGCGTGGCGGCGGCTCCGCTCCCTACAGCCCTACCACCGGCCGAGCCGGCCTTGACTGCGGCCGGTCGATCGTTATCTTCCGGTTCACACAATCCCTGATCCGAGGATCCTGTCAGATGGCCAAAACGAATACTGTCCTAATCAAGCTCGTCAGCAGCGCCGATACCGGTTTTTTTTACGTCACGAAGAAGAACCCCCGCAGCAAGACCAACAAATTAGAACTTAAGAAATTTGATCCCGTCGCTCGTAAGCATGTCTTGTTTAAAGAGGCGAAAATTAAATAAAACAGTCCAAATTCGGCCAGAGAGCTTGCCACGATCAGGCGACTGCACGGGGTGGGCTTGGAGGCGGATGTACGATAACGCAATTTCTACCGCGCGCCTTTGCCGAGTAAAGAGCGATATCGGCGCGCTTCAGGATCCTTTCGGGCTCGTCGCCCGGCCCGCTGGCGGCTGTAACGCCGATGCTGATCGAAACCGACAGGTTGTGACCTGTTTTCAAAGCGAAAGGCTCCCTCACGACCGCCGCGCGCAGACGTTCGGCAACCGCAGCAGCGATGGAAAGATCGGTTTCGGGCATAACGACAAGGAATTCCTCGCCCCCCAACCGGGCAACCAGATCCACGCTGCGCACGCTGTACATTGTGCGGGCGGCGAGCTCGCGCAATACGTCATCACCAGCCGGGTGGCCGTGGGTGTCGTTCACCTGCTTGAAGTGGTCGATATCGAATAGCAAGACTGCAGCGCTGATACCGTCTTCCCGAACCCGCTGCATCAAATCCTCGAGGTGAGCGAATAGATACCGGCGGTTGTAGAGTCCGGTCAGTTCATCGGTGAGAGCGAGCGACAAGCTGCGCCGGTAGCTCGCCTGTAACCGATCCTGCAGCCTCTTGCGGCGGACTTGGGTCGTCGTGCGGGCCAACAGTTCGTTGCGGTCGACCGGACGGATCAAATAATCGTTCGCGCCAAGGTCGAGACCTTTGGCAAGGCGGGGTAGGTCGCGGTCCTCGGCGATGAGCAGGATCGGCAAATGCCGGAAGGCCTCATTACTGCGGCAGTGAGAGACGAGGCGGAGCGCGTCGCTACCCGGTATCGACAAGCTGGCGATGATCAACTCTGTCTCAGCACAAAGAAGGCTCTGCGCTTCGGCGCAGTCGGCGGCGCCGATCACGGTATCGGCGACGGGGCGCAGGGTTTCCATAACTCTGGCCACGGAAAATTGGTCGTCATCGACAATCAGTATCCTGGCCGGCCCGGTATCATCCGCGACCGGCGCATCACCATCGCCAAAGCGGCCGCAAATGCCCTCGCGGACCCGCAGTTCTTCCATCATCCGCTTCAGCCGAACCAGAGAGCGCACCCGCGCGAAGAGCGCGATATCGTTCACCGGCTTTGTCAGAAAATCGTCGGCTCCTGCCTCAAGCCCGCGCAGGCGGTTGCCGACATCGGACAACGCGGTCACCATAACGACCGGTACGTCGGCGGTTCTCCGATTGGCCTTTAGCTGACGGCAAACCTCGAAGCCGTCCATTCTCGGCATCATGACGTCGAGTAGAATCACATCGGGAAGCTCGGCGTCGGCAATTTCAAGAGCCGTACGGCCGTTATAGGCCTGTAAAACTTCAAAGTATTCGCTCGATAGCTTAGCCTCGAGCAATTTGACATTTGCTTCAACATCATCGACGACCAAAACGCGGCCAGACATTAGAGTCCCGCATCGACAGGTGGTTGCGAGCGCCTTAGGATAGGAACTGCTCGATGACGCGCAAAAAGCCTGCCACCGAGATCGGCTTGGCAATGTAGGCCTCGCAGCCGCCCTCCCGGATCTTCTCCTCGTCGCCTTTCATCGCGAATGCGGTCACCGCAATGATCGGAATCATGCGCAGGTCTTCGTCCTCTTTGATCCATTGGGTAATCTGGAGTCCGGATATTTCGGGCAGTTGAATGTCCATCAGGATAAGGTCGGGACGGTGGCGGCGGGCTAGCGTAAGCGCCTCGACGCCGTCCTTCGTTTGGAGCGTACCATACCCATGGGCGACAAGCAGATCGTTGAAGAGCTTCATATTGAGGTCGTTGTCCTCAACGATCAATACCTTCTTCCGTGGGGGATCGGTGTTCACGTCCGGGTTAGAGACTTGTAACATCGTACTCCTCGGCCTCCGAAAGGTGGCTGAATGCGGGCGGACCTACCGACTACGTTTGGCGAGGCGACCCACTATCGCTGCGCTCACCCCGGCTAGGCGATGGCTTTGTAAACGATCGAGTTTAATTATCCGTAACCGACTCTTCAGGAAGAACGTGTATGGTCACACGATGCCGCATCGGCATCGACCTCGGCGGGACCAAAATCGAGGGAGCCGCAATCGACGAGTCCGGTTCCGTCCGCGTTCGCAGGCGGGTTCCCACGCCAGTCGGAGACTACGGCGGCACGATCGACGCTATCATTGCACTGATCGGAGCTATTGAGCAAGAGATCGGCGCGACAGCCCCAATCGGGATCGGCATTCCCGGCGCGATTTCCCCGATTACCGGACTGGTCAAGAATGCCAACTCCACTTGGCTGATCGGGAAGGCCTTCCGGCACGATTTGGAGATAGCGCTCGGACGCCCAACGCGATTGGCCAACGATGCGAATTGCTTCGCCTTGTCCGAAGCGACCGATGGGGCTGGGGCATCGGCACAAACCGTCTTTGGCGTCATCCTCGGGACGGGGGTGGGGGGCGGCGTCGCCGTCCACCGACAAATCCTCATCGGGGCCAATGCGATCGCCGGCGAGTGGGGTCACAATCCGCTGCCCTGGCCGACCCCAGGGGAATTGGATGATCGGCCCTGCTACTGCGGCCGATCCGGTTGCCTGGAGACCTTTCTTTCTGGGCCTGCGCTCGTCGCAGATCATCATCGCCACTCTGGCCAAAGCCTCAGCGCCCCGGAGATCGCCCGGGCAGCCGAACGCGGCGATCCGGAGTGCATCATCACTCTTGAGCGGTATATGGATCGGCTCGCCCGCGGGCTGGCGTCGGTGATCAACCTGATCGACCCCGAAATCATCGTAATCGGCGGCGGGCTGTCCGCCATTTCCACGCTTTACGAGCAAGTGCCGCGGCTGTGGACCCGGTACGTCTTCTCTGACCGGGTGGTTACCAAACTCCTTCCGCCTGTCCATGGTGACTCGAGCGGCGTCCGGGGCGCGGCGTGGTTGTGGCAACCCGACGAGCTGCCGTGAATACGCTATGTCGCGATTGCGGCGCGACCGCGGCGAGTGACAGATGCCAGTCCTGCGGCTCGCCGCGACTTGTCCATCATGCGCAGCTCGATACCTTGTCGATCGCGCATCTCGACTGCGACGCCTTCTATGCGGCGATCGAAAAGCGCGATAGGCCCGAGTTGGCTGGCCGGCCGGTCATCGTCGGCGGCGGCGCCCGCGGCGTTGTCCTCGCCTGCTGTTATGTCGCGCGGCTTTATGGTGTGCGCTCGGCGATGCCGATGTTCAAGGCGCTGGCGGCATGCCCGGATGCGGTCGTGATCCGGCCGGATATGGCGAAATATCGCGAGGTTGGGCGCGAGGTTCGCGCCGAGATGCGGCGGCTCACTCCGGTCATCGAGCCCTTGTCGATCGACGAGGCGTTTCTCGACCTCGGCGGGACCGAAACCCTTCATCATGCGTGTCCCGCCCAACTTCTCATCGGACTTGCCAATCGGGTCGAAAGCCTGTTCGGCATCAGTGTGTCGATCGGTCTGAGCGACAATAAATTTCTTGCAAAGATCGCCTCCGATCTCGACAAGCCGCGCGGTTTTGCTGTTCTGAGCCGCAGCGAAGCCCCGGTATTCCTCGCCGACAAGCCGGTTTCGCTGCTATGGGGTGTCGGCGCGGCGATGCAGCGGCGCCTTGGACGGGACGGCATCACGCTGATCGGCCAGCTCTCCGATCTTGGCGATCGCGAACTCGTTTTTCGGTACGGGCGCATGGGATCGCGCCTTGCTCGGCTCTGCCATGGCGAGGACGACCGCGCGGTTCTCGCGCACACCCCGGCACACACAATCTCGGCGGAAACCACGCTGGCCCAAGACGAGGCCGATGCCGACTTGCTGTCGCGGACGCTATGGCCGCTTTGCGAACGCGTATCGGCTCGCCTCAAGCAGGCCTCACTCGCCGCAGGCACGATCAACCTGAAGCTCAAGACCGCCGATTTTCGTTTGCGCACGCGTTCCCGTCGCGCGCCGGATCCCACCCAGCTGGCCGACACTCTGTTCCAAATCGCGTCTGGCTTGCTCGCCGTCGAAGCCAATGGTGTGACGCGGTTCAGGCTGATCGGGGTCGGTGCCGATCATCTGTCCGACAGTTGCGCCGCCGACCCTCCGAGCCTGTTCGACCGCGAAATTGGCGCCCCGAGGCGGCTCGAACGCGCGATCGACCAAATTCGCGGCAGACTCGGCGAGAGCTCGGTGAGATTTGGCCGCGACCCGGCGAGCAACGACGCAAAAACTTGGAAGCCCGGCTAACAACTTGGCTTTGTGAGCTGTTCGATATCGTCCAGTTTGGCGCGGATCGAGTACTCGCCGTAATCAATGAGCATGTCTTGAGAGATGCCGTCGTCGAGGAGACGCATCCCGAGTTCATAATCGGGTTTCTCGGCATTTGCATCGACTGGGAAAAACGCCAGCCGGACGCGCCAACCGGGTCGGTCGAGCAAGGGGCTGCGCGCCGCGGCGGCGGGATCGGGCGGAAGCTTGATCCCGATTGCTGCTGAGACTTGGACGGCGTTTTCGTCGGTAGCGCCATCGAACACGAGGCGAGAGAGGAATTTTTCTCCCTCGTGGGCCGCGTCGATGAGCAAGATCGTGTGCGCGCTTGGAAACAGGACGCCCGGCTCGAGCTTCAGGGTCTGCTGCTTCGGTTTCGAGAATTCGGCCACGCCGCCTTTCCCGGGACCGTCCAGCCGCGCCTCGCCTCGGATTTCCTGATCGATTTCACCGTTCCGCGTCTGCTTCTGGTTGAAGCGATAGCGTAGCCCGTCCTTCGATTCCCACGTGATAAAGCTCGAAGCAATCTCGACGTCTGCGGTCTCCGCATAGCGCATCTTGAGCCGGTAACGCTGCTCGATCGTCCAACCGTCGCAGGTCTCGCCCCATTCGTAATCCATCGTGCCGCGGGCGTCGATAACACCCGAATCATTCCGCGCGTTGCCCAAACTCATCTGATACAGCGCGCGGTGCGGGACGATCTCGGCCCCGCGCACCACAGGCGCGGGCACCGTTATCGTGACAACGGCGACCGCAAAGACAAACAGCTCGAAACGCCACCTATTCATCGGCACAAAGCTCCCGGGCATCTCGCCGCCATCTTCTCGCAACCGCGGCGTGCCGCATTATACGCTGATTCGCGAGCTCAGTTTCTTGCGTTCCTCGCCGGCGGCAAGTCGACCCGGATGTGAAGCTCTCTCAGCCGCTCGGGCGGAACTGGCGCCGGGGCATGCATCAACAGGTCTTGCGCTTGCTGGTTCATCGGGAACGCCACCACCTCGCGAAGATTCGGCGTATCTGCCAGCAGCATCACTATTCGATCGATGCCTGGAGCCGAGCCGCCATGCGGCGGCGCGCCGTATTTAAACGCGTTGAGCATCCCCCCGAACCGCGCCTCAACTTCCTCAGTCGAATATCCGGCGATCGCAAACGCCTTGTACATGATGTCCGGACGGTGATTGCGGATCGCGCCGGAGGAGAGCTCGACCCCGTTGCAGACGATGTCGTACTGGTAGGCCGTGATACTGAGCGGATCTTGCTGCTCGAGTGCCGCAAGTCCGCCTTGCGGCATCGAGAACGGGTTGTGGCTAAACTCGATCTGGCCGGTCTCCTCGTTGATCTCATACATCGGGAAGTCGGTAACCCAGCAGAACTTGAAATGGTTCTCTTTCGCGAGGCCGAGCTCCCGGCCGATCTTGAGCCGCGCCGCGCCAGCGAAGGCGGCGAAATCCTTCGGTACGCCGCAAACGAAAAAGACGGCGTCGCCATCCCCGAGGCCGAGCTGGGTACGAATAGCCTCGGTACGCTCTGTCCCGAGGCTTCTCGCAATAGGTCCGGCGCCTTCACGGTCACGAAAAAAGATATATCCCAGCCCTGGCTGCCCTTCGTCTTGAGCCCAGGCGTTCATCCGGTCGCAGAACGCCCTGTTGCCGCCACTCGGCGCCGGAATTGCCCACACCCGGGCATTGACGTCCGCAGCGACTTGGTTTGCAAAGACCTTGAATCCCGAGCCGCGAAACTGCGGAGTGACATCCTGCATCTCGAGCGGGTTGCGCAAGTCGGGTTTGTCGGTGCCGTATCTGCTGATCGCCTCCGAATACGGAAGACGAGGAAACGGCGGTGCAGTCACGGGGCGGCCCCCGCCAAACTCCTGGAAGATGCCATGCAGCACCGGCTCGATGGCCGCGAAGACATCCTCCTGGGTGACGAACGACATCTCGAAATCAAGCTGGTAAAACTCGCCCGGCGAACGATCGGCGCGGCCCGCTTCGTCGCGAAAGCACGGCGCAATCTGAAAATAGCGGTCAAAACCGGCGACCATTAACAATTGTTTGAACTGTTGCGGCGCCTGCGGCAGAGCGTAGAATTTTCCGGGATGCAGCCGGCTCGGCACCAGATAGTCGCGCGCACCCTCGGGCGAGCTGGCGGTCAGGATCGGCGTCTGAAATTCAGTAAACCCTTGCGCGATCATGCGTCGCCGGATCGAGGTAATGACCTTTGATCGGAGAATGATGTTGTGGTGGACCGCTTCGCGCCGCAAATCGAGAAAGCGGTAGGTGAGGCGCATGTCCTCGGGGTATTCGGCCTCGGTATTGACCGGGAAAGGCAGCAACTCGGCGGCCGAGAGGGTTTCGAGCTCGGCGATGACGATCTCTACTTCACCGGTGTCGAGCTTCGGGTTGACCGTGTCGGGCGAACGAGCGACGACCGGCCCGGTAACGGTCACGACGCTCTCGAGCCGCAGAGAATCCGCCACAGGAAACAGCGGCGAGGAGATATCGATCACGCACTGGGCGATCCCGTAATGGTCGCGCAAATCAATAAAGAGAAGCTGTCCATGATCGCGCTTGCGGTGCACCCATCCGGACAACCGGGCGGTTTGGCCAGTGTCGGTGAGTCGCAGGGCCCCGCAAGTATGGGTCCGGTAAGTATGCATCAACGCAAGTCCTGCTCCACTGGAGGATGGGAACACGGCATCGGAAGGGCTACGCTTGTCAAGGAACGCACTGTCTCTACTTTCCGCCGCAAACGCGGTGTGAGCAACCGCAGTCGCCCACCTGATAATACAAGAAGGGAACAAGCAGGAGATACCTTACCGGCTTGAAATGGCTGGTTCTTTCTCGGGTCTGGCAATTCTAAGCAGGTAAATTCGATCACGAAAAGCTACCGTGCGCGCCTTCTCGGAACTTGGCGATATATAGTATGGCATTGCGGCGATTTTCCGGAGCTCGCTACCTGATTGCCGAATTCGCGGGTGGGCGCCCTCGGTTCTAACTTTCCGGTTTAGCGAGCCGCGATCACGGTGCCGAGCCTAATTGCGATGGTTCTCATCCGGTGATCCACGATAGATAATGCGCCGCCGCCGGGCCAGGGTGATACTTTGCCACAGCTCCGACGCATCATAGCTGTAGCTGTGGTCTTCGCAGTGCTGCAAAGCACCGCGCTCGCTCAATCCGACGGGGTCACGCGTCGAGCTGGTCTAACGCAGCGGGGTCGTCGGGCAGATTGTCGGGGGTGACGGGCACGCCTGCAGTGGAGCAGATCGGCAGCCTAATGGGGTAGCTAAACCATGGGTTGAGTCAATTTGCCGCAGCTTGCCGCCAGGCC
>JBARIB010001091.1:0-2521 GCA_049799535.1 Allostellaceae bacterium
TACCGCATCAGCGACCCCAACCCGGGTACGCCGATCCAACCGCGAGGAGCACTCGGGGACGCCGAACGGCATCTCGACGATCCACGGCTAGTTCGTGGCACTCGAATAAGGGTATTTCAGTGCGCCGGTCTTGTAAGCCGGTGGGTCGAGGATAACCTGCACCCCGGGTCTTTCGAACTGCACGAGGTCGTTACCCTTAACCCCTTGGAACTGGATCGTTAGAATGCGCGGCTCTGCCCATTCGCCGTCCGGGCCGAACTTGATGTCACCCATGATTGTCTTGAAGGTCGCCGTGTGCATGAACTGAGCGAGCTTGTCCTGATCGAGCGAGCTCACGCCCTTCACCGCCTGCTCCAGCACCTGGAATGTCGAGTAGACCAGCGGCGGCACGTAATAGCCGAGCGGATCGGTACCGGCCTCCTTCGCCCGCTCCTGATACTCCTTGATGAAGTCGTCCATGCCGGGGAAGTTCATCGTCTTTTCGTGCACGTAGAGCTCGTAGTCGACGACGCCATTGAGCCGCACGCCCATTTGCTGCTTGATCGAGCCGTATTGCAGCCCGACCATCGGTCCGCCGAACATCTTGGCATTGACCCCTTGCTCTTGCACGGCGCGCATCATTCCGGCGGTGTCGGCCGGATAGGAGGCGACGAATAGGAGGTCCGGGTTGGTTGCTTTGATCGCCTGCACGATCGTGCTGAAGTCGATCGTGTTGGGCGGGTAGTTGCGATCGTAGACGATCTGCAGACCCGCCTTTTTGGCGTGCTCGCGCGCCCCGGCCATCGCATTCTTCGAAAATTCGGCGTCGGCTCCGGCCATCGCCAAGGTCTTGGGCTTCGGGTCCATCGTCATCGCGGCGGCGAAGTAGCCCGCCGAGATAGCCTCTTTGCCATGCGGCCCGAACGGCATGGTCTGGAAGAACCGCGGGTAATGGAATTCGTCATTGACTGCGAGCGACAGCGTGTCGAGCACCATCACCTTGTGCTCGATCAGGACCGGCATCGCGGCTGCGCTGTAATTGGTCGCCTGCGCGACGACGAGGTCGACCTTGTCGACATCGAGCAGCTTCGTATAGATTCCCGGATCCAGCCCCGGATTGCTCTGGTCGTCATAGTGGATCAACTGCACCGGGCGGCCCAATAGGCCGCCTGCCTTGTTCACGTGCTCGGCCCAGATCTGCGCGGCCATGACGAACTGTCTCCCGCTGGCGGCGCTGCCGCCGGTATCCGGGCTGCTGAACCCGATCTTTATCGGTTCCGCTGCGATCGCCGGCGTGGCTAGCAGCAACAATGCGGCGCAGCCGCGCAATATTTGCATCAACTTCATGACGCTCCCCTATTATTTCCCAATGGGTAAAGGCCGGTCTCCGGCCGATATTTCCCGCACTCCCGAGGTTTGTGGGCGTCAGTTTCTGCCATCTTGAGCCGCTCGGCCAACAAAATTTGACGCGCAATGAACTGCCCCCTTTGCGTTCCCCGGGCCGACGGCGGAGGACCGGTTCGGGGCATGAGGACGCGTTCTCGCGGCCAAGGCTGCGCGCCCGCTGTCGGTTCAGTCAAGGGACCTTCGCGGGGACGCGGGGCGACGGGCGAGACGCGTAGAGTCGAGATGTGACGCGGTGGCTGTAGGTCGAACATATCTGTAGCCGCCCCTTTCGTCTGGCGGTGCCTCACTGGTTCGGCCGTGGCTCCGTTTCCACATCCCGCTCATCGAACCGGACTGGCGGATTGCCCGCATCCGGCTCTCGGACAAGACTTCACGCCTTCACCCACGACGGGCCACGACCAAGCTGTGTCAGGCGTACGAGGCCGAAGTGCTCGTAAAGGTGCGGGAGTGGATAAGCTCCGCCCTTGCGTCGCCAGACCTTGTGCTTGAAGCGCAACCACCGGCGCAACCGCATAGCCGTGTAGTTGTCGAGCACCCGATACGCTTTGCGGGTGGTTCCAACCCCAAAGTAGTTGGCCCATCCGCGGAGCGCCTGGTTCAACTGATCCACCAGCCTTGTGGTCTCCTGCCAAGTACCCGCTCGGTCGGTCAGCGCGTGGACTCTTTCGACCATGCGCTTGATGCTCTTCTTTGACGGTCGATAGCCCAGCCGGGTCTTGCCAGTCGTTGGAGAGTACATCCGCCCGAACGTATAGCCCAAGAAGTCAAACTCCCCGTCCGGAACCCTACAGATCCGTGTCTTCTCCTCATTCACTGTCAGCTTCAGCTTGCCCATGATCTCGCGCAGATGGTGCAGTGCGTTCTCCGCGCTGCCCCTTCGGCACAGGATCACAAGATCATCCGCATAATTGACGAGGCGAGTGCCGAGGCTTTGCTCAAGGCCGAGCTTCTTCCACCCCAGCACAAACCGGCGCATGTACAGATTCGCCAGCAGTGGTGAGAGGGGTGAGCCCTGCGGGATGCCGCGCCGGCTATCCCGGGCCTCGGTCGTGCGTCTCCTCTGGCCCCGTTGGTCGGTTTCTTCCACGGGACATTCCAGCCACATCTTGATCAGATGCAGCACGCGCCGATCAAC
>JBARIB010001092.1:0-6041 GCA_049799535.1 Allostellaceae bacterium
GCGGGTATGGTAGCCGCGCCCGACGCCGAAGATGACCCGGCCGCCGGTCAGGATGTCGGCCATCGCGTAATCCTCGGCGAGGCGCAGCGGATGCCACATCGGCACGATGTTGAAGCCGCAGCCGATCCTGAGGTTCTTGGTCACGCCGCACAGATGCATCGCCATCATCAGCAGATTCGGGATCAATTCCGTCCCCTCGGGCTGAAAATGGTGCTCGGCCATCCAGAACGTGTTGTAGCCCCGCTCGTCCATGCACTTGGCGTAAGCCACCACCTTGTGCATCGCCTTCGCCAGCTCCTCCTTCGAGTAGCAGCGGTCGTTGATCGGCGTGCCCTTGTAGCCGAGGTTTTCCATGTCGGCGGTGCCGTAATAGGAACTGTCGAATTTCGTGATCATCTTGGGTCCCTCGCGATTGCCGCGGCGATCATAGCCCACACTATAGCCGAATTGCGGTGCCCATTTCGGTCGCTCGGGCAATTCCGGTCGACCGGGATGCGGGGCAGTAACGGCCGTTATAGTGCACCTGCGGCCCTTTAAGCCCTAGCCTCGGACTGCCCGCGACGGGTGGACGACCGGAAATCCGGCAACCTGCGGCCAAAAATGAAAAACCCCGCCGGGCACGCAGCCGAGCGGGGTGTTGTGATCGTAACACTCCTTCCATGGCATCCACGCCTCCCAAAGGTATTACCGATGTGTCCGGTACGATCTGTCAACTATCTCTCGGGCCGCTCGAATAACGAACCCTTCGATCAGTAACCGCCGATTGCATGGATTACGCCGGCATAGTGATCTTAGTGCCGCCTTCGGCCCGGTTCACAATTGGGGCGAGCCCCTCTAACCGGCTATCGAATGAGTCAAGCGAGACGACACCCGCTTGAGCACTTGGCTTCGCCGACAACAAGAAAAGGCGGGGGGTATCCTTCGGCCATCGTGCTTGCTTGCCCCCGCCAGGCGGTACCCGACCCCTAACGGCGGACGATCTTGGCAGGGTGTAGCCAAGGCCGTCGGTGTCGAAATTGATGTGATTCGGTGAGCTGTTGTCGTTGGACAGCGGGGGCATGCTAGCCCACCTTGAGCTCGCCGAGATAGGCGTGGCGGATCATTTCATTCTCGCGCAGCTCGGCGGCGGGGCCGCTCAGCACGATCTGGCCGGTCTGCAGAACATAGGCGCGGTCGGCGATCGACAGCGCCATGTTGGCGTTCTGCTCGACCATGAAGATTGTCGTGCCTTGCCGGTTGATCGTCTGGATGATGTCGAAGACCTGCTCGACATAGGCCGGTGAGAGGCCCATCGAGGGTTCGTCCATGCACAGCAGCTTGGGGCGCGCCATGAGTGCCCGGCCGATCGCGACCATCTGCTGCTCACCGCCGGAGAGCGTGCCGGCGATTTGCCGGAGCCGCTCTTCAACGCGCGGAAAGAGGGTGAAAACGCGCGCCAAGTCCTCGTCGAATTCGGGCCCGCGGCGGCGGGTATAGGCGCCCATTTCGAGGTTCTCGCAAACCGTCATGCGCGGGAAGAGGCGCCGCGCCTCGAGCACCGGGGCGATGCCGCGGCGTACCCGCTCGGCGGTGCTGACGCCCTTCAGCGCGCGGCCCTCGTAGAGGATCTCGCCGCGGGTCGGCGCGACGCTCCCCATGACCGCCTTCATCGTCGTCGATTTGCCCGAGGCGTTGCCGCCGAGCAAACAAACGATCTCGCCTGCCGCGATCCGGTAATCGACCGATTTCAAGACATGCAGGTCGCCGTAATGCGTATCGACCGCACGAAACTCGAGCATGTCAGGCAAACGCGGCGCTCCGGCCGAGATAGGCGCGGATCACCTCCTCGTCGCGGCGCACGACCTCGGGCGACCCTTCGGCGATCTTCTCGCCGTGATCGAGCACGACGACTTGGTCCGCCAGCATCGCGACGACATCGAGCTTGTGCTCGATCAGCAGGATTGTGAGACCGTGGCGGTTGAGGCTGTGGATCTGGTCGGCGAGCTCCAACGTCTCGGCCGGGTTCATCCCCGCCGTCGGCTCGTCGAGCAGCAGCAGTTTTGGCTGCGAAGCGAGCGCGCGCGCGATCTCGGCGCGCCGCCGATTGGCATAGGAGAGGCTCGCGGCGAGATGGTCGGCGCGTGGCAACAGCCGGTTGCCGAACAGCGATAGGATTTCGAGCGCCAGCTCGCGCGCCGCCACCTCCTCGCGGCGCGTCGCGGGCGGGCGCAGGATGGCACCGATCGTCCCGGTCTTGAGGCGCGCGTGCATGCCGACCAAGATGTTTTCGAGGACACTCAAATTTGGAAACAGGCGCAAATTCTGAAAGGTGCGGGCGATGCCGCGCTCGAGGATGCGGTGCGGCGGCAGGCGCAGGCTCTCTTCGCCGGCGAAGCGGATCGCACCGCTTTCGGCCGGGACGAGGCCGGTGATCGCGTTGAACAGGGTCGATTTGCCCGAGCCGTTCGGGCCGATAACGGCGAGGATCCGGTGCGCCGGGACGCTGAGCGAGATGTTGCGCAGCGCGACGAGGCCGCCGAAGCGAACGGTCAAATCCTTGACTTCAAGCAGCGGCTCGCCGCCCGTCTCGGCGACCCGACCGAGGCCGGAGAGGCGGTCGAAGCCGCCGCGTCCCGCTTGGACGGTCTGGTCGACGAGGCTCAATGCCGCCACCCGCCGTCTCGCCGGGATCAGCCCCTCGCGGCGGTAGAGCATCATGAAGACGAGGATCAGCCCGAAGATCAGCTCGATCGAGGAGGCGAGCTCGACCTGCTGGAGCCACCGGACATCGATCAGGCGGCCCAGAGCATGCAGCCATCCCGACAGGTCCTGCAAGAACCAGGACTGCAGCATCTGCAAGATCAGCGCCCCGAGGACGACGCCCCAGACGTTGCCCATGCCGCCGAAGACGATCATCACCAGGAGCATCACCGAAACCGGGAACATGAACATCTCGGGGGTCGCAGTCTGCAATTTGGCGACATAGAGCGTCCCCGTCGCTCCCGCAAAGGCGGCGCCCATCGCGAAAGCGAGCAGCTTGAAGCGCACGCGGTTGACGCCCATCGCGGCGGCGGCGATCTCGTCCTCGCGGATCGCCATCCAGGCGCGGCCGATCCGCGATGTCTTCAGCCGCTGGCTCGTAAACATCAGGAACGCGACGAACGCCACCCCGACATAGTAATAGGGCGTCGCACTGACCCCGAAATTGAAGCCGAAGATCTGCGGCGGCAGGACGCCGTTCAGACCCTGCGCTCCGTTGGTGACGGTCGGCGTGTTGCGCGCGACGATCGGCACAATTTCGCCGAAGCCCAGCGTGACGATCGCCAGGTAATCGCCCTTGAGCCGCAACGTCGGCGCGCCGAATAGAATTCCGAAAAACGCGGCGACCGCCGCCGCGATCGGCATCATCAACCAGAACGACACCTGGAAATGGACGGTGTCGCCGCCCGCCTGATGCACCCGCGCGACGAGGTCGAGGAATTGGAACGGCTCCCAGAAACCGCTCCAGGCCGGGTGCAATTGCCAGGACGCAAGTGCGCCATAAGTGTAGGCGCCGATTGCAAAGAACGCGGCGTAACCGAGATCCAGCAGGCCGGCGAAACCGACGACGATATTGAGGCCGAGCGCCAACGCCGCAAAGGAGAGCGCGTTGGCGGCCGCATCGATATCGCCGTCATTGTGGATCAGCGGCGGGAACGCCAATGCCGCAATCAATGCCAGAGCGATGCCGGCAGACCGCATCCGCGGCGTCGCCCAGCCGCGCAGGCCCCCCAACACCCGCCCGATCGGCGCGACCGGCGCGGCGATCACGCCCGGTTTCTTTTCGGCCTGGTCGGCCATCCGCGGCCGCGATCAGGATCTTGTCGGCGCCGCTCGGCCAATCAGGCCGGTCGGCGCGAGCACCAGCACAAGGACGAGGATCGAGAAGATGATCACATCGGTCCAGCGCACCGCGATCAACTGGCCTCCCAAGGTTTCGATCAGCCCGATGATGACGCCACCCAGCATCGCGCCGGTGATGCTGCCGATGCCGCCCAAGACCGCCGCCGTGAATGCCCTGAGGCCCGCCGTGTAGCCGATCAGGAAGCTGGTGTAATTGTAATAGAGGCCGAAGATCAGCGCCGCGGCTCCGGCCAAGGCGGAGCCCAGAAAGAAGGCGGTGACGATGACCCTGTCGACGTCGACGCCCATCATGCGTGCCGCTTCGCTGTCCTGGGCGGTCGCCCGCATCGCTTTGCCGAGCCGGGTGCGGCTGACGAACAGCTGCAATCCCAGCATCAGCGCCAGCGAGATCCCCCAAATCAGCACCTCGCGCAGATCGACGACGGCACCACCTAGCTGCCAGCGAACGACCGGCATCGGGTTCGGGTAATTCTTGGCGTCGGCGCCGGCACCCAACAGGATGACGTTGAAGAGGATATAGGACACCCCGATCGTCGTGATCATGCCGGTGGTGCCGGGAACGCCGCGCAGCGGCCGCAACGCGATGCGCTCGATGGCGACGCCGAGCACGCCCGAGCCGAGCATCGCGACGGCGAACGCGAAGGCGAGCGCCCCGAACAGCGCAAAGCCGGTCAAGACCTGGCTTTGCCCCGACAATCCGAGCAGCTCGAGCGCCCACATTCCGAGAAAGGAGCCGATCATGAACACGTTGAAATGCGCGAAATTGATCAGCTCCATGATCCCGTAGACCAGCGTGAACCCGATGGCCAGCAGCGAATACATGGCCCCCAAGCTCACGCCGTTGATGACTTGCTGCAGGAGGACGGTGGTGTCGGTCATGGGCGGAACGGGGCGCTACGAGGTTTGCGGGGCGACGCCCAGGTATTTGTATTGATGCAGGGAATCTTCGACCGGGTATTTGGGATCGTAGTGGGCTCTAAAAACGCTGACGACCCTGTTATTGATGTCGCCGTATTGGTTGAAGCTGACGACCCCCTGCAAAGTCTCCAGATGGGCGGTCTGGATCGCGTCGCGTACCGCCGACCGGGTCACCGGCTCGCCCGATTCCGCGACCCGCTTGATCGCGTCGAGGATGACCAACATCCCGTCATAGGCGGTGAACGAATAGGCCCCCGGCCCCTGGCCGTACTTTGCGATGTAGCGCTTGATCCACGGCTGGACGTCGGGGTTGTCGGCGATGTAGGGCGCGGCGATCGTCGCGTACCAGCCCTCCATCGCCGGGAAGCCGCTGCCTTTCAGCATCGGGGCGCCGTACGCGCCGTCGCCCCCGGCCTTGATGACATCGGGCATGATGTCGTGGGACTGCTTGGCCACCTTGATTCCGGCCAATGACACGCCGCCGTAATAGAGCGCGTCGGGTTTGAGGGCCTTGATCTTGGTCAGGATCGTCGCGTAGTCGGCCTCGCGCGGGTCGAGCTGGTCGTGGCCGAGCACCGTCATGCCGTTCTTCTTGGCCTGCGCTTCAAAGGCGTTTGCCATGCCGACGCCGTAAGCGCCGCTGTCGTCGAGGATGTAGACTTTTTTCACCTTCAATGTCTGGGCCATGTAGTTGGCCATGTTGGGGCCCTGATAGGCGTCGGTCGTCACCGTGCGGAAATAGATCGCCTTGCCGGCTGGGGCGAACTGCGAGGCGAATTTCGGGTCGGTGATGTCGGGATTGGTCGAGGACGGAGTGATGGTCCCCAGATCGCCCTGGCTGAGGATCGCCGTCATCGCTTTGCCCGAGCCGCTCATCTCCGGCCCGACATTGGCGATGACGCTCTGATCTGCGACGAGCTTGCGGGCGTTGGTCGCGGCCTGCGCCGGATCGTACTGCCCGGCCGTCGTGGTGCCGTTGTCGAGCACCATGACGTTGATCTTGTAGCCGGCGATCCCGCCCTTGGCGTTGGCGTCGTCGACCGCCATCATCGCGCCGTTTTTTATCAGGATCGCGCCTTCGGCGTCGGACCCGGTCAACGGCACGGTGATGCCAACGGTGACGCTTTTTTCGGCAGCGAAAGCCCAGCCCGCCCGCGAGGCGACTGCCCCGGCGACGACCGCACCGGGCAGGTGAATGATCAGGGCACGGCGCGTCGTCATCCTCTCCTCCCTCGTGAAGC
>JBARIB010001093.1:0-1626 GCA_049799535.1 Allostellaceae bacterium
CCGACGTTACAGCCGGCCACCAGCCCCGCCTGGGCATCGCCGGCCAGGACGGTGACGACGATATCGTCCAGGGCATCGTGCTGATGCGCCGCGGTGAACAGAGCATGCCGACGATCGAACGCGTCGAGGCAGAAGTCGAGAAGATCAATAGTTCAAACATTTTGCCCCCCGGCGTGCGAATCGAACGCGTTTACGATCGTAAGGATCTGATCAATGTTACGACGCGCACAGTGCTCCACAACATGGTGTTCGGCGTTGTGCTGATTTTCTTTGTGCAGTGGCTGTTTCTCGGCAACTTCCGCAGTGCGCTAATCGTCGCGACCACGATCCCCTTCGCTCTGTCCTTCGCGATTATAATCCTGGTGTTGCGCGGTCAGTCAGCGAATTTGCTGTCAGTGGGCGCGATTGATTTCGGTCTAGTCGTCGACGCGACCGTGATTATGGTCGAGAACATTTTCCGGCATTTGGCCGAGCCGCCGACGGCGCTGCGACAACGCACATTAGAGAATGCCCGCCGAGCGAGCCGGCTCTCCGGAAAGCTCGTCGAAATCTTCGCCTCGGCAAGCGAAGTGAATACCGCGATCTTTTTCTCGGCAGCGATTATCATCGCCGGTTTTGTTCCACTGTTCACGATGTCGGGTGTCGAGGGTCATATTTTCGCGCCGATGGCGCAGACCTACGCCTATGCGATTGCCGGCGGCCTGATTGCGACCTTTACGATCACCCCGGCCCTAAGCGCGATATTGCTCCCGGCGCACGTCAGCGAAATCGAGACTTTTCTCGTTCGCGGGCTGCACCGACTCTACCGGCCCGTTCTAGACTTCGCGTTGACAAACCGGATTATCACGCTCGGCGTTGCCGCAGGGATGTTCGGTCTGGCGGCGATCGCGCTGCCCTCTTTGGGACTCGAGTTCCTGCCCAAACTCGAGGAAGGCAATCTGTGGATCCGCGCGACCCTTCCACCCTCGATCTCGCTCGAGGAGGCAGACGGCTATGTGAACCGGATGCGGCGCCTCATCGAGAGCTTTCCGGAGGCGATAACCGTCATTTCGCAAAACGGACGACCGGACGACGGCACCGATGCGACCGGCTTTTTCAACGCCGAATTCTTTGTTCCGTTGAAGCCGTTCGACACTTGGCCCGGCGGCATCGATAAGGAAAAGCTAACCCAGCAAGTCAGCGCGGCATTGGAAGCCCAATTCCCCGGAGTGGAGTTCAATTTCTCACAATATATCGAGGACAACGTCGAGGAAGCGGCCTCAGGGGTCAAAGGCGAGAACTCCGTCAAATTATTCGGTAACGATCTCTCGACGCTGGAAAAGACGGCTGCCAGGATCAAGCACGCAATGGGCACCGTGCCGGGCATCACCGATCTCGCGGTGCTCAATTCGCTCGGCCAACCCACGGTTCAAATCGACATCGACCGCGCGCGCGCCGCGCGCTATGGGCTCACCCCGGGCGACATCAATTCAACGGTCGCCGCTGCGATCGGCGGCCAGGCAGCCGGCAATCTCTATGAAGAAGGCAGCGATCGGAATTTCCCGATGGTTGTCCGCCTTGCCCCGCATTATCGCCAAAGCCTGGACGCTATCCGTCGGATCACGATTGGCGCGCCCAACCCTAGCG
>JBARIB010001094.1:0-4556 GCA_049799535.1 Allostellaceae bacterium
GAACATTATAGCCGAGTGCTGTGAACGAAGCGCGCTCCTGATGCCATCGCGAGCGCGGGCTTCGGCCCGCCGCAGCCGAATTTCGAAATCGCTGGCATCGATCGTGCGGAGAAAGGTTTCGATCATCTGCGACGGCTTTGATCGCGCGATCGGCGGTGAAGTCGGTGGCGCGGCGCAATCACCGGCTGGAGACCAGCAGGCGGCGAGCCGCCAGGATCATCCTGGCACTCTTGCCGGATACCATCGGCCTGCGGTTTGACTGGCCTCTTTGCCGAAACTCGAGCTCGCGATGGCATCAGGAGCGCGCTTCGTTCACAGCACTCGGCTATAATGTTCTATCCCACGCGAACCGCCGGCACTTGCGGTGAACAGAGGGAGGACGCGATGACGATTGGGACCTTGCGCCGACCCTTCAACTTTGCGCGATGGATCGACGAGCATAGCCATCTGCTGAAGCCGCCAGTGGGCAACAAAATGGTGTTCGAGGACGCCGGCATGGTCGTAATGGTCGTGGGCGGCCCGAACCAGCGGGTCGACTTCCACGACGACCCCGGCGAGGAGTTCTTTTATCAGCTGCGCGGCGACATAGTACTGAAACTCGCCGGAGCGGGCCGGATCTACGACGTGCCGATCCGGGAAGGAGAGGTCTTTCTGTTGCCGGCGCATCTGCGCCACTCCCCACAGCGCCCGATCGCGGGCTCGGTCGGGCTCGTTGTCGAAAGCCCCCGCGGACCGGGCGACAAGGATGGGTTCGAGTGGTTTTGCTTCGAGTGCGGGGCGCTCGTCCACCGCGTCGAGATCGCTGCCGCCGACCTGGTCAAGGACCTGCCGCCGCTATTTGCGGCCTTTTACGCCGACGAATCCGCGCGCAGGTGTCGAGAGTGCGGAAGCGTGCATCCGGGAAAAGAGCCGCCACCAGGATGGGCGGTTATTTCGGCCTGAGGAGCGAGAGATGAAGTTTGGCATATTCTACGAGCTGCAGCTGCCGCGCCCGTGGACGCCGGAAGGCGAGTTCAAGCTCTATCAGCACGCGCTCGATCAGGTCGAGCTCGCCGACAAGCTTGGCTACGACTTTGCCTGGGAAGTCGAGCACCACTTTCTCGAGGAGTACTCGCACTCGCCGGCCCCCGAGGTGTTCCTCGCCGCAGCGAGCCAGCGCACAAAGCAGATCCGCCTCGCACACGGCATCATGCAATTGACCACGGTCCACCCGGCCCGTGTCGCCGAGCGGATCGCGGCGCTCGACCTGGTCAGCCGCGGCCGCGTCGAATTCGGCATGGGCGAGAGTGCGAGCATCACCGAGCTCGAACCCTTCGACCGCAATTTCGAGGAGAAGCGCGCGGTGTGGGAGGACGCGGTGCGCGCGGTGATCCCGATGTTCCGGGAGGGCGGCTGCGAATACCACGGCACCCATTTCGATTTCCCATTGCGCAATGTCGTGCCGAAGCCGCTGCAGAAGCCGCATCCGCCATTGTGGGTCGCCTGCTCCGCGCTCGACACGATCGAGATGGCCGGCCGCCGCGGCTTGGGCGCGCTGGCCTTCCAGTTCCTGAGCGCCGATGCCGCCCATGCCTGGGTGCACGCTTATTACAACGCCTTTACCAAGCGCCTCGACAAGCTGACCGACTATGTGACCAACCCGAACATCGCGCTGACCAGCTATTTCATTTGCGCCGAGACCGACGAGGAGGCGCGGCGCCGTGCCGACGGCATCCCGTTCTTCCAATTCGCGCTGCGCTTTTACGGGCTGAGCCCGAACCGCAAACGGCCGGAGCCCGGCACGGTCAACCTCTGGGACGCGTACGAGAGGTGGAAGCGGGAGAACCCGGACGGGCTCGCCCGTGCGCTCTCCGGCGGGCTGATTGGCTCGCCAGAGACGTTGCGGCGCCGGCTGCGGCGGTTCGAGACCTCGCACATCGACCAGGTCATCCTGTTGAACCAGGCCGGCAAGAACACACACGAGCATATCTGCGAGAGCCTCGAGCTGTTCGCCAAAGAGGTGATGCCTGAGTTCCACGCCCACGAGCCCGCACAGCAGGCCTGGAAGCGCCAGGTGTTGGCCCGCGAAATCGAACTCGAGGAAATCGACACGGCCCCCTTCCGAGACCGCTACGGCCCCAATTCTGTGCAGGTCACGCCGCAGGCCGCGGAGTGACTAGGGATGGCGCGAGGAAATATCTAAATCACGGACTCTCCCAACCTGATTTTCACGGTCGGGCACTCGACGCGTCGCGCTTCGGAGCTTGTCGGATTATTGCGGCAAGCCGCGGTCGATTTGCTGGTCGATGTCCTCTCGGTGCCCCGCTCGCGCGCCAACCCGCAGTTCAACGCCGACACCTTTCCCGCCGAGCTGGCCAAGGCGGGGATCGCTTACCGTCATTTGGCCGCCCTCGGCGGCTTGCGGGCCCCCCGCGAAAGGATGGCGCCCCATCGCCTAATACGTTGTGGCGCAATGCTTCCTTTCGCAATTATGCCGATTATGCGGCAACCGGCGCATTCCGGACCGGCGTCAACGAGCTGAAGTCCCTGGCTCGCGAGCATTGCTGCGCAATCATGTGCGCCGAGGCGGTTTGGTGGCGTTGCCATCGCCGCATCATTGCCGACTACCTCTTAACAGAGGGCGTGCCGGTCGCGCACATCATGGGATCCGGCAAGATCGAGCCGGCCGCGTTTACCCCTGGCGCGGAGCGCCTGGAGGACGGCACGATCGTCTACGGTCTTTCGCCAGACGCTCCCCAGCCATCATAGGCAAGAAAATACTGGCGCAGCATTTCGGGAGCTTGGCTATCTGGCCAAACGCTCAGCGGCAGTGCGGCATTACCTCCTTGGCGAACAAGGTCATCGATTGCCTGACCAGCGCATGATCCATGATCCCGCCCTGATTGAAGTAGCAGATGAACTCGTCCATTCCGTACTCGTGCTTGAGAGCGCGCACCCGTTCGACACAAAAATCGGGATCGCCAAAGACTGCCATGTCGCGCTCGACGTCCTCGTAGCGCACCTGTTCGATGCGAGCGAGCACCTGCCGGAACGCCTCGAAGCTACGGATGTCTGCTTGGCCGACCGGCCGCAGCCGCTCGGCGGCTTCGCGCAAAAAGCGCAGCAGTCCGGCCTCGGTCTCCTGCCGCGCCTGCGCACGGCTCGCCGTGACATGCACCGAGAACGCGAGCGCGGTGTCGCCCTTTGCGGCGCCGGGCAGCGCATCACGATAGGCTTGGAGGCCGGCTTTGAGCCTCTCAGGGGGGTTGATCAGCGGTGCAGCGAAGATCGGCAACCCGCGCCGAGCCGCAAAGGGGAAGGTCTCGGGGCTGTTGGCAGCAACGCGCACCGGAGGATACGGCGTTTGCACCGGACGCGGGACCACCGACAGGTCCTGCGCACGGAAATATTTGCCCGCGAAGGAGAAGTGCTCGCTCCTCCAAGCCGCCAGGATGAAGTCGAGGGCCTCTTCGAAGCGTTCGCGGCTCTCTTCTTGCGGAATGTCGAAGCCAACGTAATAGAGTGGGAACGCACCCCGCCCGACCCCGAATTCGAGGCGCCCGTCGCTGAGTATGTCGACTGTCGCGGCCTCTTCCGCGATCTTTACCGGGTGGTGCAATGGCAGGAGAGCGACCGCGGTCCCGAGCCGGATGCGGCTTGTCCGCTGCGCGGCGGCGGCCAAGACCATCAGCGGATCGGCGAGAATGGAAAAAGCACGGCTGAAATGGAGCTCTCCAAGCCACACCGTGTCGTAACCCAGCTCGTCGCCGAGCTCGATTTGCGCGATGATGTCGCGATAGCGCTGACGCTCCGTGTACCCGCTCGCACACGGCAACTGGTCGAAGAACCCGAAGCGCATCTCTCCTCCCTTAGATCTAGCTATTAGCGCTCACCTTGCCCCGGCGAATAGCACGCCGCCGGTTCGGGCAGCAATCACGCCCGCTGTCGCCGGCTTGCGGAGCCCCAGCGGGCGACTTTCAGCCGCCCGAGGAGGGCTTGTCGGTGCCGGCGGTCGGCAGGGGAGCCAGAAACTCGCGCGGATCGACCGCGTGTTGACCGCGGCGCAGCTCGAAATGCAGCTGCGGCTGGCTGACATTGCCGGTCGCGCCGACCCGCGCGATCATTTGACCGCGCGCGACCTTTTCTCCGCGCTTGACAAGAATTTGGTCGCAATGGGCATAGGCGGATATCCAGCCATTGCCGTGCTTGACGAGGATTAAATTGCCGTATCCTCGCAATTCGTTTCCGGTATAGGCGACAACGCCCTCATCGGCGGCCTCCACGGCTGTACCCTTTGCAGCCGCGATATTGATGCCGTCATTATGGGTGCCGTCCGCTTTGGCACCGTAGCTGGATACGACTTGGCCACGCACCGGCCACAGAAAGGCGCTCGTGCCGCGAACAGGCGGCTTTACCGATTTGGGTGCTTCGGGCGCCTCGGGAACTCTGCCAGTTGGCGCGACAGCAGCAGGGGCGGGCTCCGGGGTTTGGGTGGGCCGGGCGGCGGCGCTCTCGCCGGGGGGCGCCGCCGGAGCCGGCAGCGGGTTAGCCAAAACTGGGGTTTCGCTCGCTGCGCC
>JBARIB010001095.1:0-1826 GCA_049799535.1 Allostellaceae bacterium
CATCTCATCCGCGCGGGAGCAGCGGTGGCAGGATACGCCGATCTCGAGGTCGCTGACTCTCCCGTCAAGCTCGCCCCGGGGTAAATGGGTGCGGATTGATCCGCTCCTGTTTGCGTGATCAGCCGTACTCCGACGTCGAACGTAAAGTAAGACCAGGCCCAGCCGAGCATGACCCATAGCCGATTGCGTACGCCGACCAGGAAGAAGACGTGGACGGCGCCCCAAAGCCACCATGCCGGCGCGCCAGTCAGTTTGAGCCGCCCAAAATCGGCGACCGCGCTCTTGCGTCCGATCGTGGCTAAACTGCCCTGGTGCCGATAGCGGAACGGCGGCGGAGGCTTGCGGTTGCGCAGCCGGGCCCGCAGCACCGCCGCAACATAGGCGCCGCCCTGCTTCGCCGCCGGGGCCAGTCCCGGAGCCGGCTGGCCGTCCCAGGCGAGCGCCAGCGCGGTGTCGCCGATCGCAAAGACGTCGGGTAGACCCGGGACGGAGAGGTCCGGCCCTACCATGATGCGGCCTGCCCGATCGGGCTCAATCCCCAGCCAGGCAGCTGCCGGCGAGGCGACGACGCCGGCTGCCCACAAGACGGTGCCGGCGCGAATGCGCTCGCCGCTTACCACCACGCCCTCAGGGTCGATGCCTTCGACCCGGCTGTCCACGCGCACTTCGACGCCGAGCGCCTCAAGCGAAGTCCGGGCGAAGGCCGACAGCCGCTCGTTGAATTGAGGCAGCACGCGAGGGCCTGCCTGCACCAGCAAGATGCGCGCCGATGCCGGGTCGAAGTTGCGGAAGTCTTTGGCCATCCCGTTGCGGGCGAGTTCCGCTATCGCCCCCGCCATTTCAACCCCGGTCGGTCCCGCTCCGACGATCAGAAACGTCAAGAGGCTCGCCCGCGCTGCAGGATCGTCCGTCGCCTCGGCTTGTTCGAAAGCATCTAGGATGCGGCTGCGAATGCTGGTCGCGTCCTGCACCGATTTCAGCCCCGGCGCGTAAGCCGCCCATTCCTCGCGGCCGAAATAGCCGTGCGTGGCGCCGGTCGCGAGCACTAGCGCATCGTACGCGACCGCGCGTCCGTCCACGATCAATCGGCGGCCAGCGACGTCGACTGCGGTGACGGTGCCGCACAAGACCCGCAGTCTTGGGTTGTCGCGGAAGACGCCGCGGATCGGCGTCGCGATATCAGCGGGGGAAAGAGCGGCTGTTGCGACCTGATACAGCAGCGGCTGGAACAGGTGATAGTTGTGACGGTCGATCAAGGTAACCCGCGCCCGCTCATGGCGCAGCCCCGCCGCGCATGCCATGCCGCCAAAGCCTGCGCCGACGATGACGACATGCAGTGCGCTCTCGTCGGCCGGGAGCGCGCGATGCGCCCAATCAACAATCAGACGATCGAACGAATAGCGTCCCGCGCCGAATACCCCGAGCACGGCCAATAGCAGAGCTCCATAGATCGTCATCCCCTGATCCGCGCCGGCCATCGCCATACCGGATGCCCCGGCGAGAAGACCGGCCGCGACCACCGGCGTCAACAGACCCAGCGCCAAGAGGGCGGCGCCGATGATCGCCAAGGGCCGAGGCAGCATCCCGGCTTCCATGGTGGGCAGCATTGCGTGCATCGTCACGGGTCCAATGAGCGCCGCCGCCAGCCATAGCCGTATGGCGAGCAGATAGAACGGGCCGACTTCCCGAGTAACCCAGTGTAGAGCCGCCATTGCCGGGCCGGCTAGAGGCAGGGGGCTGTGCGCCAAGCCTTTGCCAAGAATATGATCGAGCGACAGCGGCCCGGCACCGTGCACGACATACCAGCCGAACAGAGCGGCCCAGAA
>JBARIB010001096.1:0-2765 GCA_049799535.1 Allostellaceae bacterium
GCCCTTGGTCCATCGCCTCGGCAAGCGCATACGACATTCCGGCACGCACGCGGATCAGCGCCGTCTTCTCGATACCGAGCTTGGTCGCGATCTGATCGGCCGTGCGGAAGCAGATGCCGCGAATGTCGCGAGCCAACCGATAGGGGTTCTCCGAGATGAGCCGAACGGCCTCGTCGCCGTAAGTCTTGTAGATGCGCACCGCCCGCGATGTGCCCACGCCGTTGCTGTGCAGGAACAGCATGATCTCGCGGATGATCTTCTGCTCGGCCCAGCCGGCGATGATCCGCTCCGCCCGCTTGGGGCCAATCCCAGTCACCTCGCGCAGACGAGCCGGTCCTGCTCGATGACGTCGAACACGGCGCCGCTGAAGGCGCGGACAAGCTTCTTCGCATACACCGGCCCGATGCCACGGATCATGCCGGAGCCCAAGTATTTCTCGATCCCCTCGACGGTCGTCGGCGCCGTAGCCTTGAGGAACGAGGCTCTGAATTGGACGCCGTGCGTGCGGTCGTTGATCCAGCAGCCGCTCGCTTGAACAAACTCGCCAGCCGAGATCATCGCGGCGTGCCCAATGACGGTGATCGCGTCTCGCTGCCCGCGAGCTTTGACGCGCAGCACACAAAAGCCGTTCTCGGATTGTGGAAAGCGACGCGATCGACCAAACCCGGCCAAAACCTCGGTCGGCGTGCTCGGTTTGGCTGGCTGCACCATCCCGGGATCATGGATGCGGAGATGTCGGGATTCCAGAACTCGTTCGATCGCGTCAACCCCGGAGCGTCGCTGGTAGGCTTCGCCGTGCGGCGAGATTTAATATCGAGAGCCCAGGAAGGTGCCGCCGGCAATCTCTATACTCTCGCCCAGATTTCGCGCGGGCGGCACCTTAACGGTCGTCGGTCGCGGCAATGAAGGCTACCGTGGTAGCGTGCAGGGCAAACGATGGGAGGAAACTATGCCCAAGATGGATTGGGATCGGCGCGAATTGCTGAGGGCCATGTCTGCTGGAGCTGCCGTTGCCTTCGTCGCTGGAGGTGCGCGCAATGCCGCGGCACAGGAGGTCAAATGGTCGCAAGGCACCGAACCTCCGAAGCTCAAGGCGCCTCCCAGTGCCTGCGATTGTCATCATCACATCTATGATGCCAGGTACCCCGTCGACCCGAAGGCGGTGCTGCGCCCGGGAGATGCTCTGGTCGACGATTACCGCGCTTTTCAGAAGCGAATCGGCACCAGCCGCAATGTCGTCGTGACGCCGTCTACCTATGGTGTCGACAACCGGGTCACCTTGGACGCCGTCGCGTCGTTCGGACCGCAGGCGCGCGCCGTTGTGGTGGTCAACGACACGGTCTCGGATGCCGAGCTGAAACGCATGCATGGGCAGGGGGCGCGCGGCATCCGTTTCAACCTGGCGCAGGCGGGAGCAACCACACCGGAGATGATCGAGCCGCTCTCGAAACGGGTTAACGATCTCGGTTGGCACATCCAGATCAACGCACCGGCCGCTAAGATCATCGAGATCATGCCGATTCTCGAGAAGGTGCCGGCGCTGATCGTGTTCGACCACCTTGCCCACATCCCCGAGCCTGAAGGTGTCAATCATCCGCTGTTCGCCCAGGTCCGAGGGTTAATTGACAAAGGTCGGACCTGGGTCAAGTTGTCGGGCGCCTATGCCGACACAAAGGTTGGGCCGCCAACTTACGCCGATTCAACTGCAGTTGCTCAGGCCTATGCGAAGGCCGCTCCTGAACGTTGCGTATGGGGCAGCGACTGGCCGCACCCATCCGAACGTGAAAAGAAGCCGGATGACGCTCTGCTCTTTGATCTCCTCCTGGTGTGGGCGCCCGACGACAAGGTCCGCCACCGTATCCTGGTCGAGAACCCTGCGGTGCTGTACGACTATCCAAAAAGCGCGTGAGGGCTTTCTTCAATTAGGCAAGTTGCTGATCTTGTTCACCCTCTGCGCTCCGCCGTCAATCCACAGAAACGATATTCGGTTTTTTCTGTTGTTGTAATCTGGATCCTTTGCGGGCTGGCTGATTGCAGCCCGACAATCCCGGCAACGCCCTATGCGTCAGCACCGCGGGACGAGGTCATCTATGTCATCTTCGGCGGCTGGCACACGGAACTCGGGCTGCCCTTAGCGGAGATAAGTGGTCCTTTGGCGGCTCTGAAGCCGGAGTTTCCAAGCGCACATTACCTTGTCTTCGGCTGGGGCGCGCGCGATTACTACATGGCTCGAAATCCTGGCATCGGGGACGTTCTGCGGGCGATCGTTCCGGGACCTGCGGTCATGCTCGTCATTCCACTCCAGATCCCGCCCGCAGCGTTTTTCGGTGCTTCCAACGTTTTTGTTATCCGCGTGTCGCGGCATGGTATCGAACGTCTTTCGGAGCTTTTGTCGAACTCTCTGGCCCCTGGCAACGAGGGGGCTCCCCGCCGCATTGGTGCCGGTCCCTATTCCCAGAGCGTTTTCTACGCCTCCACTGGAACGTACAGTCTCAGCCACACATGTAACACATGGACGGCGGAGGCTCTGCGCGTTGCCGGCTTGCCGGTGAATGCGTCGGGCGTCGTCTTTGCGAGCCAGGTGCTCGACCAGCTTTCGCCGCTTTTGGAGCCAGTAACTAAGAATAGCGGGCAGGATAAAGCAACCATGCCATCATACGCCGAATAGACCCGATGCTTTGGCTCAATTATTATATCCCTCTAGCTCGCATTATTAGAAGATTGCCGAATACCTCTTGAAATTGCTTACCCAATTACATATATAT
>JBARIB010001097.1:0-19559 GCA_049799535.1 Allostellaceae bacterium
CTTCGAAGGCGTGCCGTTTACCAGAAATAAAGATTAAGGATTGGGTAGTCAGAGTGGATTGTGTTCCGTCATTGTTTCGTCAATCGAGCGTCAAGAATTCGCCCAATCCACATTTGCCGTAAACATAGAGCCATATTAAGTGCCGATAAATTTAAGTAAAATTAACCGATTCATGACCAACCTCCGTAATTAGATCCAAACATACAGGTATTTAACATGATTTGTTAATGTTAATGTGCCGATCTTTTGCCGCTATGCGGGGTAGGGCGTCGGTGCGACCCTCACGTTCTTGACTGGCCTCACCGCGTTATCGACCGTAAAGTGTCGCCTGGTGACGAGATGGAGAGCCGGCGATGGCGTTCGAGTTTGGTATGTTTCACGAGTTTCAGTGCCCGGCGGGTATGAGCCAGCCGATAGCCTTCGCCGAATCGTTCGAGCAGGTTGAAGCGGCCGAGCGCTGGGGCCTCGATGCGATGTGGCTGGCTGAGATCCATGTCGCACCAGAGAGATCGGTTTGCGCCGCTCCGCTGACCATCGCCAGCGCGATTGCCGCCCGGACCAAAAACATGAAAATCGGCACCGGTGTTCAAGTTCTGCCGCTCTGCCATCCGCTGCGCGTTGCAGAAGAGGCCGCCACGGTGGACCAGATCAGCGAAGGCAGATTGATCTTTGGGGTTGGGCGCAGCGGCTTTCCGCGGACCTACGAGGCCTACGGCGTGCCTTACGGCGAAAGCCGCGAGCGCTTCGCTGAAACTCTGGAAATACTCAAACGCGCTTGGACCGAAGACCCATTTTCTTATTCAGGCAAATATTACTCCTTCCAAAACGTCAGGTTGGCTCCGAAGCCGTATCAAAAGCCTTGGCCCGAGATCCGCATTGCGGCCAACAGCCCCGACACCTTCCCGGCCATCGGCAAACTCGGCCACGGCGTGTTCGTCGCGGTTCGCCTCGGAACACTCTCTGAGCTCGCCCCGAACATTAAGGCTTACCGCGAGGCCTACAAGGCAGCCGGGCATCCCGGTGAGGGCAAGGTATTCCTGCGCGCCCCCGTCTATGTTGCGGAAACTGCCGAGCAGGCACGTTCGGAGCCTGAAGAGAGCATCATGTATTTCTACCGTTATCTCGGCGAGCGCCTCGAGGACTCGGCGACCCGCGCCGGCGTGCGCGCAATCGAGGATCGCGCCGCGCGAGGACGCCGGCTTCAAACCATCACCTATGATGAGGCGTTGCGCGACAAAATTATTGTCGGCACACCGTCGCAGTTAACCGACCGGCTGATCGGACTGAAAGAGGAGCTCGGCCTCGACGGCATTCTTGCGGAGATGAATTGCGGCACCAAGATCCCGCATCAGCGGGTGATGACTTCGCTGCGGTTGCTCTGCGAGAAGGTAAAGCCGAATTTCCACTGACCCCCTTCCGCCTTGCAGTTAGGAGAGGCGGACCCGACCCCTGCCATTCCCACCGGGGGTTCGGGCGGGTAAGGGCGCTGACGCCCTTGCCGTTGCGATGGGTTAATCTTGGCCGACAAGTTCCCGGACCCAAGCCGTGGAGCAGGATGTGCGAGAGCACCGCGCCCCGCGCATTTACGTGACGGCTAGTCTGGCGCCTGCGGCTGAGGTCCGGCTCGAACCCGGGCAGTCGCATTATCTGCGTTCGGTGTTGCGGCTCGGCCGAGGCGCAAAGGTCAAGGCCTTTAGCGCTGCCGACGGCGAATGGCTTTGCACGATCGCTGAGTCGGGCAGGGGTGACATACAATTGACCGTCGAGCATCAGTTGCGGGCGGCTGAGCCCGAGGGTGAGCCCGGGTTGTGGCTGGTGTTCGCTCCAATCAAACGAGCGCGCCTTGTTTGGCTTATCGAAAAAGCAACCGAGCTCGGCGCCTCGGCATTGGTACCGGTGTGGACGGCGCGCACGCAATCCGGGCGGATCAACCTCGAGCGGCTGCGGGCGCATGCCATAGAAGCGTCGGAGCAGAGCGAACGGCTATCGGTGCCCGAGCTACGCGTGCCGGAGAAGCTCGGCGCGTTGCTCACTGGATGGCCTGCCGAGCGGCGGTTAATCGTGTGCGACGAGACCGGCGCTGGCGAGCCGATTGCCACGGCGGTGACGCGGCTGTCGCCAGGGCCAATGGCGCTCCTTGTTGGTCCGGAGGGCGGGTTCGACCAATCGGAGCTTGACGCTATCGATAAATTCTCCTTTGTTACCTGCGTCCGGCTCGGCCCGAGGGTATTGCGCGCGGAAACCGCCGCTCTCGCGGCGTTGGCGGTGCTCCAGGCGACCGCCGGCGATTGGCGCCGCACTCGAACTCGTTGATTGCGTTTGCGCTTTAGCCGATAAACCGGCTGCTTAATCGAGCGCCCCAAGAATCTGGAGTTCCGCCGAGAATGACGACCACTCCGAGCTCGCCAGGAGCGCCGATCACCGGCAAGCAGCAGCTTGTCGAATATCTTGAATCGGGATGCAAGCCGCCCCCGGCATGGCGCGTCGGCACCGAGCACGAGAAATTCGTCTTTCGCCGTTCGGACCTGCGTCGGGTCCCCTATGAAGGTCCCGATGGGATCGCGGCCGTGCTGCGTCAGATGCGGCGGTTCGGGTGGGAGCCAGTCATCGAAAGCGGCAATACGATTGCTCTTTCCAACGATGCTCGATGTTCGATCACCTTGGAGCCCGGAGGGCAATTCGAGCTGAGTGGGGCACCGCTCGAGACGGTCCATCAAACCTGCGACGAGGTGCACGAGCATTTGCGGCAAGTGCGCGAAGTTTGTGACGAGCTCGGGCTTGGAATGCTGGGGCTTGGCTTCGACCCGAAATGGCGCCGAGAAGACATACCGTTTATGCCGAAGCAGCGTTACCGGATCATGCGCGACTACATGCCGAAAAAGGGTCGACTTGGCCTCGACATGATGCTGCGCACCTGCACCGTGCAGACCAACCTCGACTTCGGGTCCGAGGCCGACATGGTAAAGAAGTTCCGCGTCGGCTTGGCCCTGCAGCCCATCGCCGTGGCGTTGTTCGCCAATTCGCCTTTTGTTGAAGGACGGCCCTCTGGCTTTCTCGCCTATCGCAGCCACGTTTGGACCGATACCGACCCGGACCGCTGCGGCACCTTGCCGTTCGTCTTCGAGCGAGACTTTGGTTTCGAGCGTTACGTCGATTACATGCTTGATGTTCCGATGTATTTTGTTTACCGGGACGGCAAGTACATCGATGCGAGCGGCCAGTCCTTCCGTGATTTCATCGCCGGGAAATTACCGGCATTGCCCGGCGAGATCCCGCGCATCGGGGATTGGGCGGATCACCTGACAACGGCGTTCCCCGAAGTAAGATTAAAGACGTTTCTCGAGATGCGCGGAGCGGATGGCGGCCCATGGCGCAGATTGTGCGCGCTCCCGGCGCTGTGGGTCGGGATCCTCTATGATTCTGCCGCGCTCGATGCGGCCTATGATCTGATTGCAGACTGGACTACGGAAGAGCGCGAAGCCATGCGTCGCGATGTGCCCCGCCTTGGCCTTGCGACGCCCTTGCGGTCCCGCACTGTTCGGGACATCGCGCTGGAAATGTTGGAGATTTCCCGCGACGGACTCCATCGCCGCGCCCGCCGCAACACCGCGGGTGAGGACGAGACGCATTTTCTTGACCCGCTTTTCGCTATCGCTGTTTCCGGCCGCACCCCGGCCGAAGAGCTGCTCGATGACTTCAGCGCGCGCTGGGCCGGTAAAATCGACCCGGCCTTCACCGAATATGCCTATTGAGGGGACTCACCCGGGCGCGAACGTCGGGTGTGCGGGGGCGGTTTCGATCATTTGTGTGCCGTTGCCGAGCCGCATATCGCGCCAGCCTTCGGGGTCATTCATCGTTTCCGATGGCGGGCGGCCGGATAGCGACATCCAGCGCTCGCGATGCCACGACGTGATGGCGATTTCGCCACGCAGCGGGGCGCCCTGAGCCGGTGCTTCGATGCCGAGCGCCGACCATGGAATGACCACCTCCGCCGTTATGCGGGGCTGGTCGGCGCCGAAATAGCTGGCTTCGACGCCGGCGACCGCGGTGCAGCCGGATGTGATCGCTACTGCCGCAGGGCCGGCGCAAAGCTGCGCGGCCATTTCCGGGTAGTCGTGCCGCTTGGTCCGCGGCGGGATGAAAAACAGCGTGAAGCGGCGTGGCCCGCCGCCGATATCGATGCCCAACTCGAGACGGTAGGCGTCGACGAGTGGAAAACGGCCCTCATAGGCCAAAAGGTCAATATCGAAATAGTCTTGCCCGATTGTCGCCAGCGCGAGGCCCTGTTCGCTCCAGGAGAGGTATGCTTCTCCGAATTCGACTGCGCCTGGCGATGGTTTCAGCCGCGGTAGGAGGCTGGCAGGCTTCGGCCAGTCGGAGAGCGAGCGGTCGTCGACCCGGATCGATGCGTGCGGCAGCACCAGCCGCGCGGCCGCGGCTCGTGCTGAGTCCGCCGCATTCGCGTGCACCGCGAGAGCGCGGCGATTGGCCGTAGAGAGGGCGAGGGTGAGCCGCTCGTAGGGCTGATCATTGATGTCCACCAGTCCAAAATCGTAATCTTCGCCGTCGCCGCGGCCACCTCTTGGGTGGTCGTAATACTGGAACCAGTGGGCTCCTACCACCTCGGGAATGGCCGCGAAGTTGAGGGTCGCCGCGGCGGCGCCGGCAGCCCTCTCGTCCTGCGTCGCTACGGTCATTAGATGACCGTTGTTGCGGTTGCCCGTGCGGTTCTCGCGCGCTGCGAAAAACCATTCGGAGACAAGAGCGGGCTTGCCGCCCGACAATTTTCTCAAGCCATCGAAGAAATAATCGGCGATCCAGCCGTCGCCGCTGTCGACGTTGTAGTTGGTTGCGATCGCGTCGACATGCGGCGCCATTGCGCGCACCGCGGCAGGGTCATAGTAGATCGGTAGGCGGTCCCCGAAGTAGAGCGCGTCCGGGTCGGCGGCTCGGATTGCGTGCTCGGCGAGCCTGTAATAGCGGTCGGCGACGATCCCGGTCCATTCGCGCACAACCTGAATGCCGGAGCCGCCCGGCTTCATCCGGGTCCTTTCGGTCGTGGTGAGCAGCTGGTCCCACGAATTGATCCCCGCGGGAGGCTCGAAATCAGCGGCAAAACGCGACCAGTCGCCGGCGTAATGCCGCCGCAGCAGTTCGACCCAGCGTTGTTTTGTGAAAGAGCTCGCAGGCTTCGACGAGTAGAAGACGAATAACGCGCCTGCCCACCAGCCGACTTCGTTATCTGAAAAATAGCCGATGCGGTACGGGGATTGACGGTATGGGGCGACCAGCTCTCGGGCGAGAGCGTTCATCCGGACTTCTGTCTCCGGGGAAAACGGGTCGAACCAGTGAAATCGCGCCAGTCGGCCGAGCTCGAGATTGATGACCGCCGGAAGCTTTAACGCATCGGGCGGCAATGCCCATCCCCCCGCACTGTTGAAACCCCAGGAGGCCAGTCGGCGACGGGTTTCTGCCGCCCAATCTGGCAGTGTTGGCGCGAAGGCCTTCCAGCTGTACCATTTCTTACCGGCCTTCTCGCGTTCGGCATAGCCGCCGTCGAGGACGTTGACGCCAAGACTGAAGAAGCGCTCGCCGCAAGGAGTGACCAGCCACGAAACCCCGTTTTGGGTCGCTAATGACCAGCGGGTCGACGGCGCCGCCGTGAAATCGGCGCATGCCCAAGCAGCGCCGAATGGATATATGGTTAATATTGCTACTGAGAGGACGGCGGTTCGGAAGAGCGCGACTGCGCCGCGCCTCACGCGCTCGTGCCGCCGACTGTCAAACCGTCCATTCGCAGGGTTGGCTGACCAACGCCGACGGGCACGCCCTGTCCGTCTTTGCCGCAGGTGCCGATTCCGTCGTCGAGCCGGAGATCGTTGCCGATCATCGTGATCTTGGTCAGCGCATCGGGCCCGTTGCCGATCAAGGTGGCGCCTTTGACTGCGGGGCCTACCTTGCCGTCCTCGATCAGATACGCCTCGGAGGCCGAGAACACGAACTTGCCCGAGGTAATGTCGACCTGTCCGCCGCCGAAATTGACTGCGTAGAGCCCGCGCTTGACCGAGGCGATGATCTCCTGCGGGTCCTGTGACCCGGCCAGCATATAGGTGTTGGTCATGCGCGGCATCGGCGCGTGCGCAAAGCTTTCCCTACGGCCGTTTCCGGTCGGGGCGGCACCGAGCAGGCGCGCGTTCATGCGGTCCTGCATGTAGCCCTTCAGAATGCCGTCCTCGATCAGGACGGTGCAATTTGTCGGGGTGCCTTCATCGTCGACGGTCAGCGAGCCGCGCCGGTCGGGCAATGTACCATCATCGACAACTGTGACGCCCTTCGTTGCAACCCGCTGTCCGACCATCCCCGAGAATGCCGAGGTCTTCTTGCGGTTGAAATCGCCTTCGAGCCCATGCCCGACTGCTTCGTGCAGCATGACCCCCGGCCAACCGGGGCCGAGGACCACCGTCATCTCCCCGGCCGGCGCCGGTACTGAGCCGAGATTGACGAGGGCCTGACGTAGGGCTTCGTCAACCTGCGCCCTCCATTGCTGCGGATCGAGGTAGCGGTCGTAGGCGAGTCGGCCGCCAGCCCCGGAGGAGCCTGTCTCCATGCGGTCGCCCTCGCCAACCACAATCGACACGTTCAACCGCACCAGCGGGCGGATGTCGGCAACGCGCCGGCCATCAGGGCGAATTATCTGTACCGCCTGCCAGAGCCCGGCGAGCGAGGCCATGACCTGCCTTACGCGCGGATCGCGGCTGCGAGCATAGGCGTCGATCTCGGTGAGGAGGCTTGTTTTGACTCCGAGGTCGACAAGGCCAAGCGGGTTCTGCTCGGTGTAAAGGCTCCGGTTGGTGCCGGGAGGGGGCGCGGCAAAGATCCCGGAATGGCCGCTCGCTACAGCCCGCACCGTTGCGGCCGCACGACGGATCGCCGCTTCCGAGAGCTCGGTGGCGTGCGCATATCCGGCGGCCTCGCCGGCAACGGCCCGCAGACCAAAGCCTTGCGTCGTATCGAAACTCGCGCTCTTGATGCGCCCGTCATCGAGAGCCAAGCTCTCGGATTGGCTGTACTCGAGGTATAGCTCGCCGTCGTCCATTCCGGCCAGAGATTGATCGACGAGGGCTTCGATTCGGGCCGGATCCATGCCGGTGTGTTCGAAGAACAACGCGTCGGTAACGGCGAGATCGGTCATAAGGCGGCTCCATAAACGGTGCGTCTCAATATGGTCGCCAGCAATCGTTGGGGAAAGGCGGAAATTCCGCGAGACTTCGCAAGAAACTCCGCGCATGTGCGGCGGCTTGCCGCAAATAGGGTTGGGTAGAGTTGTCTTGGTTGTCCGCCGGGTGAGCCGTGGTGTAGGTTCGGTTCGCGTCGGGCTTTGTTAACCCCTGGCGATGCGGTTTCATTGAGCGGATGAAGAGTGCTTCCCGCTCGAAGGCTCTCTCGGCAACGCGCCTCGCTGTAATCGCGTCCCGAGAGGCTGCAGGCTCAAATGGGATGAGACAGTCATTCACAAATAAGATCGCGGCCAAAGCGTTGCTTGTGACCGCGCTGGTGTTGATCGGTAGCACCGTCGTTTGTGCGGTCGCGTGGGCCGAAGGGCCGCGGCCGTGGGAGATCGGCATGCAGCCGCCCGCCACGCCGGTCAAGGACCGTCTGACGGCATTTCATGACGAGCTGTTGATTATCATCTCGCTGATCACGCTGTTCGTGCTGAGCCTGATGCTCTACGTCATGGTTCGCTTCCACCACACGCGCAACCCGGTGCCAACGCGTACTTCGCACAACACGGTCGTCGAGATGTTGTGGACCGTCGTGCCGGTGCTGATCCTGGTGATTATCGCCATCCCGTCCTTCAAGCTCATGTATTACATGGACAGGGTGCCGAACCCGGACATGACGATCAAAGTCACCGGGCATCAATGGTACTGGACCTATGAATATCCCGACCAGAATGGGCTCTCTTTCGACAGCAACCTCATTCCGGAAGCGGATCTGAAACCTGGTCAGAAGCGGCTGCTGGATGTCGACAATCCGCTGGTCGTCCCGGTCGACACGGTGATCCGCGTCTACGTTACCGGCACCGATGTGATTCACAGCTGGTTCATCCCGTCCTTCGGCGTCCAGGAATATGCGATCGTCGGCCGACTCAACGAGAGCTGGATGAAGGTCGAGCATCCGGGGGTCTATTACGGCCAGTGCAACCAGATCTGCGGGATCAATCACGCCTTCATGCCGATCAAGATCGAGGCGGTGTCGAAAGGCGATTTCGAGCGTTGGTTGGGCGATGCCAAAAAGAAGTTCGCCCACAAAGACGATAGCGGCGCCGCAGTGCGCGTCGCCGCTGCTGCGGCCGCGACCGGCCCCGCGCAGTTGGCGCCGGCCGGAAACTGAGATCGGGGGAGCGAGAAATGGCTTACGAGCGCGGGGTCGACATCGCCGACCTGCACGGCCATGACGTTTATGGCCACGGCCATGCGCCGGGGTTCTTCGTCCGCTGGTTTTGCTCGACCAACCACAAGGATATCGGCACCCTCTATTTGCTCTTCGCGATCGTCGCCGGGGTGATCGGCGGACTGCTTTCGGTGCTCATGCGGATGCAATTGATGCATCCGGCCAACGAGTTCATCTCGGACCATCAGCTCTACAACGTCATCGTCACGGCGCACGGGCTGATCATGGTCTTTTTCGTGATCATGCCGGCGATGATCGGCGGGTTCGGCAACTGGATGGTGCCGTTGATGATCGGCTCGCCGGACATGGCCTTCCCGCGGATGAACAACGTCAGCTTCTGGCTCTTGGTCCCGGCATTCGCGCTGCTGGTCGGATCGACGATGGTCGGCCAAGGCGCCGGGGTCGGCTGGACGGTCTACCCGCCGCTATCGGGGCCGGTCGGCCACCCCGGACCGTCGGTCGATATGGTGATCTTCTCGCTGCACCTGGCCGGCGCATCGTCGATCATGGGCGCCATCAACTTCATCACGACGATCCTCAACATGCGCGCCCCCGGCATGACGATGCACAAGATGCCGCTGTTCGTGTGGTCGATCCTGGTCACGGCTTTCTTGCTGCTGCTGTCGCTGCCAGTCCTCGCCGGGGCGATCACGATGCTGCTGACCGACCGCAATTTCGGTACGACCTTCTTCGACCCGGCGGGCGGCGGCGACCCACTGTTGTTCCTAAACCTGTTCTGGTTCTTTGGTCACCCTGAAGTTTACATCCTGATCTTGCCGGGCTTCGGTATGATCTCGCAGGTCGTCTCGACCTTCTCGAAAAAGCCCGTCTTCGGTTACCTCGGCATGGCCTACGCGATGATGGCGATCGGCGTCATCGGTTTCGTGGTTTGGGCGCATCACATGTTCACGACCGGCCTTTCGGTCGATGCGCGCGCCTATTTCACTGCCGCGACGATGGTCATCGCGGTGCCCACCGGGGTCAAAATCTTCTCCTGGATCGCGACAATGTGGGGGGGATCGATCGATTTTAAGACCCCGATGTTGTGGGCTATGGGCTTTATCTTTCTGTTTACGATCGGCGGCGTGACCGGGGTTGTGCTAGCTAATGCCGGTGTCGATTTTGCCCTGCATAACACTTATTACGTCGTCGCCCATTTCCATTACGTGTTGTCGCTCGGCGCGGTGTTTTCAATATTTGCCGGCTTCTATTACTGGATCGGCAAGATGTCGGGCCGGCAATACAACGAGACCTTCGGTCAGATCCACTTCTGGACCAGCTTCATCGGGGTAAACCTCACCTTCTTCCCGATGCATTTCCTCGGGCTCTCCGGCATGCCGCGACGGATCGCCGACTACCCCGACGCGTTTGCGCCGTGGAACTTTGTGGCTTCGATTGGCTCCTACATTTCGTTCGCTTCGACGCTGTTCTTTGTCTTTATTGTGCTGCACACATTGCTCGCCGGGCGGCGGGTGGGGGCAAATTACTGGGGCGAGGGCGCAACGACTCTCGAGTGGAAACTGCCTTCGCCTCCGCCTTTCCACAGTTATGAGGAGCTGCCCGTCATTGCGTAGGGAGCCTCAGGTTTAGTGAGCGATTTGTCCGAGGTCAGTCCGGCTGCTGCCCTGCGGCTCGCGACCGCGCCAACTACCGCCGGGGTCGCCGATTATGTCGAGATCCTCAAGCCCAGGGTCATGTCGCTCGTCGTCTTCACCGGGCTGGTCGGTCTAGTGCTGGCTCCCGGGCATATTCATCCGTTGCTGGCGGGGGTGGCGGTGCTATGTATCGCCGTCGGGGCCGGCGCCGCGGGCGCGATCAACATGTGGTATGACCGCGATATCGACGCGCTGATGCGCCGCACCTCGGCCCGGCCGTTGCCGTCAGGTCATATGCTGCCCGGCGAGGCGCTTGGCTTCGGTGTCGTGCTCGGCGTCGGGGCGGTGTTGATGATGGGGCTCGCGGTAAACTATGTGGCGGCCGAGCTCCTCGCCCTCACTATCGGTTTCTACGTCTTCGTTTACACGATCTGGCTTAAGCGGCGGACACCGCAGAACATCGTGATCGGCGGCGCCGCGGGCGCCTTCCCGCCAATGATCGGCTGGGCGGCGGTCACCGGCGATATCGGCTGGGGGGCGATCGCGCTGTTCGCGATCATCTTCTTCTGGACCCCGCCGCATTTCTGGGCCTTGTCGCTGTATCGCAGCGGCGAATACGCTGCGGCCGGCGTGCCGATGTTGCCCGTGGTCGCGGGTCCGCCGGAAACCAAACGTCAGATACTCTTGTACACGCTGGTGCTGTGGCCCGTGACCATTGCGCCTTTTTTGCTGGGTATTGCCGGTGCGCTCTACGGTGCAGGTGCGTTGCTGCTGAGCGCGCTCTTCACCGGCTTGGCGATCCGCGTCTGCCGCGATGCCACCGATCGCAGTGCCCGACGGATGTTCGCCTTCTCGTTGCTCTACCTCTTCCTGATTTTCAGTCTTTTGCTGCTCGACCACGCGGGCCGTGTTTGGCTGTGATAACGATGAACGAGGACCGCGACAGGACAATCCGCACGCGCAACCGCGCGCTAGTGGCGGTGCTCGTCGCATTGGTCGCGCTGTTCTATGCGATCACGATCGTCCGGATGGGTGGGTAGCGATGGCCCGGGCGCACGCCTCGCACCGAGTTCGTCGCAACGGTGCAACTGTGCTGTTGCTGGTATCGGTGGTCGCCGGCATGATTGGCCTGTCCTTCGCGTCGGTGCCGCTTTATCGGCTGTTTTGCGCGGCGACAGGGTTCGGCGGCACGACGCAGCGAGCTGAGGCGGCGCCGAAGCACGTCGTCGCCGCGCTGGTCACAGTGCGGTTCGATGCGCAAGTCGCGCCGGGTCTCGACTGGGAATTCCGCCCGCTGCAGGACGCAATAGCAGTTCATCCCGGCGAACAAAACGAAGTCTTCTTCCGTGCCGTCAACCACAGTGCGGTGCCGGTCACCGCTCAGGCGATCTACAACGTCACACCGACCAAGATCGGTATCTATTTCGATAAGCTCCAATGCTTCTGCTTCAGCAACCAAACCTTGGCGCCGGGTGAGAGCGTCGATATGGGAGTGGTGTTCTTTGTCGATCCCGACATGCTGACCGATCCGGGCACCAGCGAGGTGCGGTCGATTACGCTGTCCTATACGATGTTCCGAGCGCCCGAATCGGCTCCCCCGACCGCATCCGCGGCGCCTCGATCCCAAGCGCCTTCCGTAAACTGACCGATCCGGGCTATTCATGAGCGAAGCGCACGCCCCGCCAAAGCATCCCTACCATCTGGTTGCACCCAGCATCTGGCCGCTGTTTGGTGCAGTTGCGGCCGGTCTGATCACCTCCGGCGGCGTCCTCTACATGCACGGCCATGGCTGGACGGTCTTGATTATCGGCATTCTCTCGGTGCTGGCGATCATGGCGGTGTGGTGGCGCGACGTCATCCGCGAGGCGACTTTTCAGGGTTATCACACCCCGGTCGTTCAGCTCGGGATGCGCTACGGCATGGCGCTGTTTATTGCCTCCGAAGTGATGTTCTTCGCTGCGTTTTTCTGGGCCTTCTTCGCGTCGAGCCTCTTCCCGGTCGGCGGGGTCTGGCCGCCCAAGACAATACACCCCTTCGATCCATTCGAATTTCCGTTTCTCAATACGCTGATCCTGCTCCTCTCCGGGACGACGGTTACCTGGGCGCACCACTCGTTGATCGAGGGTGATCGCAACGGACTGTTGCGCGGCTTGGCGCTCACCGTTTTTCTCGGCATCTGCTTCACCTCTGTGCAGGCTTGGGAGTACAGCCACGCGCCGTTTCATTTCACCGACGGGATCTATCCGTCGACGTTCTTCATCGCGACCGGGTTCCATGGCTTCCACGTGATCATCGGGACGACATTTCTGATCGTTTGCCTTTGCCGTGCGTGGGCCGGACATTTCAAACCCGATCACCATTTCGGATTTGAGGCGGCTGCCTGGTACTGGCATTTCGTCGACGTGGTCTGGCTGTTTCTTTTCGTCTGCGTCTATTGGTGGGGTGAGGGCAGCGGGGGTGCTGGCGTCGCAGGATGAACGATTTCCCCGCGGTGTCTGCATTGCGTGCAGCGCTCGGTTGCCGATGTCCGCGCTGCGGCAGGGGCCGGCTGTTTACCGGTCTCCTCAATGTGCGTCCGGCTTGCGAGGTCTGCGGGCTGGATCTTTCGGCGCAGGATGCGGGGGATGGTCCCGCTGTTTTCGTGATTTTCTTTCTGGGTTTAATAATTGTCGGGCTCGCTGCGTTCGTCGAGATCCGCTTCTCGCCCCCGCTGTGGGTGCATTTGGTGCTGTGGACCCCGCTGATCCTGATCGGCGCCATTGCTATGCTGCGGCCGCTTAAGGCCGGCTTGATTGCGCTGCAGTATCGTCACCACCTCTTAGTCGCGCCGCCTCCTTCTTGACGACCGGCGCAAGGTGTCCGACCTGCGCGCCGGGAAGTCACATGTTGTCGATGACGCGGTTTCGGCCGCTGCTCTGGCCGACCTTATTCACCGTGCCGATGTTGTTGCTCTGCCTCGCGCTCGGCGTGTGGCAAGTCGAGCGGCTCTTTTGGAAAGAAGGTCTTATCGCACAGCGCGAGGCAGCCTTGGCAGCCGCGCCCGTCGCTGTGCCCCAAAGCTTTGAACAGGCGCGCGGCATGGAATATCGCCGTGTTACCGATGAGGGCGTATTCCTGCACAATGAAGAGATCTTTCTCGGCGCTACATCGGAAGCGGGAGGGCAGGGGTATCAAGTGCTGACGCCGCTGCGGGAGGCGGGCGGACGCATCGTCTTCGTCAATCGCGGCTACATACCCGCCGAATTGAAGGATCCGGCAAGACGGGCTGAAGGACAGATCCCCGGCACGGTTCGCGTGCAGGGACTTCTGCGGCTTCCGCCGGCGGGAAGACCGGCGTGGTTTTTGCCGGACAACCGCCCCGACCTGAATTACTGGTTCTGGGTCGACCTCCCCGCAATGGCCGCGGCGGACAAGCTCGCTCCAGTCGCGCCGTTCTACATCGACGCCGATGCGACGCCTAACCCAGGCGGCTGGCCGAAAGGCGGCGTGACCCGCCTGGTGTTGCCGAACAACCATCTCCAATACGCGATCACGTGGTTTTCACTGGCGGTTGCACTAGTCGTCATCTATGTGCTCTATCACCACCGCAATATGGGGGTGCGATGAACGCCTATCGCCGGTTGGAGGCAAGGTTTCGTCGTATCGGTGCGCTCGAGCAGGCGATCTCGGTACTCCACTGGGACACCGCCGCGGTGATGCCGGAGGGGGGAGCCGCCGCGCGCGCTGAGCAATTGGCGACCTTGCGCGCGATAGCGCACCAGCATCTGACCGCACTCGAGATCGGAGACCTGCTGAGCGAATCCGAAGCAGAACGCGACGAGCTCGACGAATGGCAGAGTGCCAATTTGCGCGAGATGCGTCGCCGCTGGCTACATGCGGTAGCGGTCCCCTCCGAGCTTGTCGAGGCCGAGTCGCGTGCCTGCTCAGCATGTGAGCCGGTATGGCGCCGAGCTCGTGCCGAAAGCGACTTCGCGTTGGTGCTTCCCGGGCTCGAGCAAGTGCTCCGGGTCGAGCGCGATATTGCCGCGAGCAAAGCCGAGCGGCTTGGAACGACCCCTTACGAAGTCCTGCTCGATCAGTACGAGCCGGGCGGTTCGGTCGCCTTGATCGACCAGCTGTTCGAGGAAATCGCGCTCTTCTTGCCCAATCTGATCGACGCGGCTATGACGCGTCAGGCCGCCCAGCCGGCGCCGCTCGCACCGCTTGGCCCTTTCCCGGTGGAGCAGCAGCGCCGGGTCGCCGTCAAGCTTATGGAGAGGATCGGCTTCGATTTCGCGAATGGCCGGCTCGACGTCAGCGCCCACCCGTTCTGCGGCGGCACACCTGAGGATGTGCGGATCACGACGCGCTACAGCGAAAACGACTTTGCGCGCGCCCTGATGGGCGTACTTCACGAAACCGGGCACGCTCTCTACCAGCGTGGGCTGCCAGTCGAGTGGCGTCTGCAGCCGGTCGGCCGGGCCTGCGGCATGGCGGTTCACGAAAGCCAGTCTTTGCTGCTCGAAATGCAGGTGTGCCGCAGCCGGGCTTTTCTGTCTTATGCGGCGCCGATCCTGCGCGAGGCGTTCGATGGCCACGGCACCGGCTGGGAGCCGGAAGAGCTCTATCGGCGCCAGACCCGGGTGCGGCGGGGGCTGATCCGGGTCGATGCCGACGAAGTCACCTATCCCGCGCATGTGATCCTGCGCTATCGGCTCGAGCGGGCGATGCTCGATGGCGATCTCAAGCCGGCGGAATTGCCAGGCGCCTGGGCCGAGGCGATGCGCGAACTGCTAGGAGTCGCGCCGGAAAGCGATCGCGAGGGCTGCCTGCAGGACATCCATTGGTATGATGGGAATTGGGGTTATTTCCCGACCTACACACTCGGCGCATTGATCGCGGCGCAGCTGTTCGAGGTAGCGCGCAGTGACATCCCGGATTTGACGCGGGCGATCACAACCGGCGAATTTGCACCGCTCCTCGGCTGGCTGCGCGAGCGGGTTCATTCGAAAGGGTCCTTGCTGTCGACGGCTAAACTAGTTGAAGAAGCCACGGGCCGCCCGCTCGGAACCGCGAGCTTCGAGCGCCATCTGCGCGAGCGCTACCTTGCTTAGCGCAACGACTCGGCTGCGGGAGTGTTAGCGAAACAACGCATTATCGTTCGGGGGACAACGTGTTTGACATCGCCGCGACAAAGGACGCCGCCAGCGCGGATCGCAGTGCTGCGATCGAACGGTTCGCAACGGTAAGGCGCGACACGGAAGCGCTGACCGCCAATTTGGCGCCGGAGGACCAGTCGATCCAATCGATGCCCGACGTCAGCCCGACAAAGTGGCATCTCGCACATACGACATGGTTCTTCGAGACGTTCATTTTGGCCCGCTTCGATGCGGGTTACCGGGTCTTTGATCCGGCATTCGCTTACCTCTTTAATTCCTATTACGAGGCAGTTGGGCCGCGGCACCCCCGACCCGACCGCGGGCTATTGTCGCGCCCAACGGCCGATATCGTTGCCGCCTATCGCGATCACGTCACCGCCGCGATGGCGCGACTGGCCGAGCGCGCCGACGAGCCGGTCTGGCGTGAAATCGCATCTCTAATCGAGCTCGGGGTTCAGCATGAGCAGCAGCATCAGGAGCTAATCCTGATGGACATCAAGCACGTTTTCTCCCGCAATCCCCTGCAGCCCGCTTATCAGGCACCGCAGCTGCAATTGCAGGCGCCGGCGTCGCCGCTCGAATGGGCCAACTTTGCCGGCGGCCTCAAAGAGATCGGATATGCGGGGACCGACTTTGCCTTCGACAATGAGACCCCGCGACACAAACTTTGGCTCGAACCCTTTCGCCTCGCGACACGTCCGGTAACCTGCGGCGAATATCTCGGCTTTATCGAGGACGGTGGTTATGCGAGGGCGGAATTCTGGCTATCCGACGGCTGGGCGACGGTTCACGAGCAGGATTGGCAGGCCCCGCTTTACTGGGCCCGTGAGGGCGATGGGTGGTCGATTTTCACATTATCCGGCCGCCGCCGGCTGAACCCGGCCGAGCCGGTCTGCCATGTGAGCTTTTATGAGGCCGACGCCTTCACCAGATGGGCCGGGAAACGGCTGCCGACCGAAGCAGAATGGGAGGCTGCCGCCGAAGACGTGCCGGTCGCGGGAAACTTCGCCGACCGCGGTCACTTCCATCCTTGCGTGGACAGGGCTTCCGCACCGGGGGAGGGCAAGGGGCCTTTGCGGCAAATGTTTGGGGATGTTTGGGAATGGACCGCAAGCCCTTATATCGCCTACCCGCGCTTCCGCGCCGCCCCTGGTCCAATCGGTGAGTACAACGGCAAATTTATGTGCAACCAAATGGTGCTGCGCGGCGGCGCTGCGGTTACTCCGCGCGGGCATATGCGGGCCACTTATCGCAATTTTTTTCCGCCCTCAGCGCGTTGGGCGTTCGCAGGGTTTCGGCTGGCGGAGGACCTTGGATGACCATTGACGCCCATTTTGCCTTCCACGACCTCGCACCCGGAGAAGAAAGCTTTCGCGATGCCGTATTGGTTGGGCTGAGCCATGACCGGAAGCGAATCCCGTGCAAATTCTTCTATGACGCGCGGGGTTCCGCCTTGTTCGAGGAAATCTGCCGTTTGCCGGAATATTATCTGACGCGCACTGAGGTCGGGATCCTCGAGGACAATTGCAGCGAAATCGCAGCCCAGATGGGGCCGCATTGCCGGTTAATCGAATTCGGCAGCGGTGCCAGCCAAAAAGTTCGCATTCTGCTTCAATCCCTCGACCGTGCTACTGCCTACGTTCCGGTGGATATTTCGCGCGAGCATCTTCGGGACGCGGCCGGGAGCCTCGCTGAGGAATTTCCATCTGTGCCGGTGATTGCCGTTTGCGCGGATTACACTCGGCCGTTTCCGCTACCGCCACTCCCGGGCTCGCGAGGCAAGCGGGTTGGGTTTTTCCCAGGTTCCACAATCGGCAATTTCACACGCGATGGCGCTGTGGCGTTTCTTGCCAATTACGGGCGTATACTCGGACCCGGCGGTGAGATCCTGATCGGCGTCGATCTGAAAAAGGACACCGAAATCCTCGAAGCCGCGTACAACGATCGGGCCGGAGTGACGGCCGCGTTCAACCTCAATCTCCTGGAGCGGGTCAACCGCGAGTTAGAAGGCGATGTCGATGTCGACCGCTTCGAGCACGTTGCGTTTTATAACGAGGCCGAGGGGCGGGTCGAAATCTACGTCCGCAGCCTCGCCAATCAGGTAGCCCGCATTGCCGGCTCGCGCTTTCGTTTCTCCGAGGACGAGCTGATCCACACCGAATATTCATACAAGTATTCGGTCCCCGAATTCCGCACGCTGGCGGCGCAAGCGGGGTTCCGCCCGGTCGACACCTGGACCGATCCCGGCGAATTGTTCAGCGTCCATTACTTTCGGCTGCGCTGAATAGATCCTCACCCGGCGCTGCCCTGGGCTAAGATCCGAGAAACGACCATCTGGCCGGAGGCTCGGTCGCTCACGGCCGTCTTCTCGGGAGAATGGAGGCGCTGAGATGGGCATTCGCACAGGCGAGCAGCTTTTGCAGGCGCTCCGGGATGATCGCCAGCTGTTCATTGACGGCGAGCGGGTCAAGGATGTCACCAGCGATCCGCGGTTTGCTGCGGCAGCGCGCAGTCTCGCGCAGCTCTACGACATGCAGCACGATCCGGCGCTCATTGACCGGATGACCTTTTTCTCGCCGACCAGCGGCAAATGCGTCGGGCTGTCATTCATCGAGCCGCGCTCGATCGACGATCTCGTCCGTCGACGCGATATGGTGAAGGTTTGGGCCGACGCGACCTGCGGAATGTTCGGCCGCAGTCCCGACTACATGAATATATTCATCACCGCCTTCGCTTCAGCAGCCGAAGAATTCGGAAAGAAAGACAAGGCCTTTGCCAAGCACATCCGCGGATATCACCAGTATATTCGCGAGAATGACATCTGTATGACCCATACCCTGATCAACCCGCAGGTCGACCGCTCGCGGCCGGTCGAGAAGCAGGACAAAGATTTGGCGGCAAAGATCGTCAGGGAGACCGATGTCGGGATCATCATCCGCGGTGCCCGCATGGTATCGACTCTGTGCGCCTATTCCGACGACCTTCTCGTCTTGCCGTCGACCTATATCGCCAACAGCAAGGAGGCTGAGCCCTACGCCTTCGGCTTCAGCGTCGCAGTCAATACTCCGGGTCTGCGGTTCATCTGCCGTCCCTCGATGACGCACCAGAACGCCGCCTCGCTAATGGACTATCCGCTCTCGGCGCGCTTTGACGAGACCGACGCGATGGTGATCTTCGATGATGTGCTGGTGCCGTGGGAGCGCGTCTTTATTCACCGGGATCCCGAGCTGTGCAACGGCCTCTACAACCGCGCCGGCATCATGCCGCAGATCATGCACCAGTTCTCGACCAAGAACTTGGCTAAGGCCGAGTTTATGATGGGGCTGGCCTTCGCTGTCGCCAAGTCGACCAACATCGACCAGCATCTGCATGTCCAGGGTATGTTGGCCGAGTTGATCGAGTACACGGAGTTCTCCCGCGCGTGCCTTCGGGCGAGCGAAGCCGACGCGGAGCCGGGCCCCTATGGCGTGATCACGCCAGCGCCAATGCCGCTGTGGACCGTGCGTATGATGTTCGCGAACATGTATGTGCGGATGTGCGAGATCATCCAAATCCTGGGCGCGGGCGGGCTCGTCGCGGTCCCCTCTTATGCCGAGCTCAGCGGGCCTGCTGCGGCAGATGTGACGACCTATTTCCAGGCGGCAAACGCCGATGCGCCGACGCGCATCAAGCTGTTCCGGCTAGCCTTCGATGCGGCAGTCTCGTCCTTCGCAGGCCGCCAGCAGCTCTACGAACGCTATTATTCGGGCGATCCGGTGCGGCTCGCCGGCGCGCTTTACGGCCTCTATGACAAGGGGCCCTACATCGATCGTGTTACGGCGATGCTCGATGCCATCGAGGCCCGGCCGGACCGCAAGAGCACGAGTTGACAGTGCAGAAACTCGGCTGGAATTGTTGGAAATTTCCGAACGGTTCGGCCGGATGACGGCGTTTGTCGAAAGCCGAACCGGCCCGCCACGGCACCGCCGGGAACCAATGGCGACGAGATCGAAGCGACACAAATCCGCAAGGATCTCTGTGACAGACCTCCCCGGAAGGTACCTCCCGCTATGCCCGCTCGAAATCGGTGCGTTCGGTGACCGGCAGGTCGAGTAGGTAACGGCGCAGACAGTCGAGGCCGAGTTCGACGGCGCCGAGGCGCACCCAGTCGCGCCCGCCATAGATGCGCGAGCGCCGGGATGCGACCCTCTCTTTGGCGGCGATTGCGAGATGGATGCTGCCGCCGAAATCGATGCGGTCGGGGCCGTCGTCGACCTCGATCAGCACCGCGAGCGCGTGGGTCGCGCCGGTCTCCTCGCGAGCTGCCTGGGCGACCGCCTCGGCCGTCTCGCGGCTCATTTCGCCCGAGATGAGCCCGCCGTCGAGGCCGAGC